>NZ_RPSE01000236.1:0-9643 GCF_003949955.1 Streptomyces sp. WAC05292 | reverse complement strand
GTGGTGGCGGGGGCGGGGATGGCGGGGTGTTCCGCCGAGAAGGCCGACGCCGGGCCGCTCGGGATGACGGCCGAGGCCGTGGCGAAGGCCGGTTCGGCCGAGGTGAGCGTACGGGTGACCTCGCCTCGCACCGGCGGCCGGCCGGTGGAGATCAAGGGCGCCTACGCGTGGGCGAACGGGTATGCCATGCAGGTTCGGGTACCGGACGATTCACCGCTGGAGAGCGGCAAGGTCCCGAGCGACGCGGTGCGCCTGCTGCGGGATGCGTACTACTACGAGACCGAGGACGATCCCGAGGGCAAGCGCTGGTTGAAGATCATGGGCACGGTGGTGAGGGAGGGGTCCGATGCGGAGGCCCTCGGCGGGCCGGCGAACGCCGTCTCCGCCGTCACGGCCCTCACGTCCGCGAAGGACGTGGCCCGGGTGGGCCAGGAGGACGTGAACGGCAGGCCGGCCACCCGCTACAAGGCGACCATCCCCCTGGGGAAGCTCCACAAGGACGCGGAGCGGCCCTGGCACGGCGTGGTCCCGCAGGGCGTCGACATGGTGGCCGAGGTGTGGGTGGACGGCAAGGGCGTGCCCGTGCGGCTGTCGCAGACGGCGGGCGCCACCAGTGTGGTGACGGACTTCCTGTCCTTCGGCGTCCCGGTGTCCGTCTCGGCCCCTCCGGCCGCGGAGACCGCAGAGAGCGGAGCCTAGGATCCCCGATATGGCAACACGACTCGTGCAGATCAACATGAAGGCGCAGGACGACTCCGCGCTCGGCCGGTTCTGGGCGGAGGTGCTGGGGTGGGGCGTCGACAGCGAGGCGCCCGGGGTGACGAACCTCGAACCCGTGGGCTTCTCCTATCCGGACCCGTCGGCCGTCTGCATCGACCTGATCGCCCGGCCCGAGCCCAAGACGGTGAAGAACCGGGTGCACATCGACCTGGCCACCACGTCGGCCGCCCACCAGGCCGAGCTGGTGGGCCGGTTGAAGGACCTGGGGGCGACGCTCGCCGACGTGGGCCAGGGCGACGTCCCCTGGACGGTCATGGCCGATCCGGAGGGCAACGAGTTCTGCGTCCTGGAGCCCCGTCCGGTCTACCGGGACACCGGGCCGATCGCCGCGGTGGTGGTCGACTGCGCCGACCCGCGGGCCATGGCCCGGTTCTGGGGCGAGGCGACGGACTGGACGGTGGCCGAGGCCGCCGACGACCACGCGTCGCTGCGTTCCGCCCAAGGCGTCGGCCCGTACCTGGAGTTCGTCCGGACGCCCGATGCGAAGACCGTGTGGAACCGCGTCCACCTCGACATCGCCCCCTACCGCGGGGACGACCTGGAGGCG
The DNA here is from genome assembly GCF_003949955.1 of Streptomyces sp. WAC05292. Taxonomy (NCBI): domain Bacteria; kingdom Bacillati; phylum Actinomycetota; class Actinomycetes; order Kitasatosporales; family Streptomycetaceae; genus Streptomyces; species Streptomyces sp. WAC05292. The sequence continues at coordinate 8,316 of NZ_RPSE01000236.1, read as the reverse complement.
GAGGCCGCCCGGCTGCGGGCCCTCGGCGCGACCGACCCGGGGATCGACCAGTCCGGGATCCACTGGAAGGTGCTGGCCGACCCGGAGGGCAACGAGTTCTGCCTGCTGACCCCGCGCTGACGGCCGGGGCGGACCCGCGGCGCCGGTGCGTGCGCGCCGCGGATCCGCCCCCGCGTCCGTACGCGGCCCGGCCGCGGCCGGGCCGGCCCGGTCAGGCCGCCGCCCCGGAGGGGGCGGCCGCGGCCGGGGCCTGCGCCGCGGGCGCGGTGCGGCGGCGGCGGGTCGGCATGCCGAGGGTCGGGTTGGCGACGCCCCAGGCCGCGCCCTTGCAGATGATCTCCTTGTAGAGGGCCGCGGTGCGGCCGGTGAGGGCCTTCTCGACAGCGCGGTCGTCGGCGGTGACGAACTGGATGAGGCCCTCCTTCCGGCCCAGCGAGATGCACTGCTGGTAGTAGCGGATCGGGACGTGCGGCACCTTCACGCCGGCGAGCCGGGCGGCGATGGCGTCGGCGGCCTGCCAGGCCATCGGCACGCCCGAGGCGCACGACATCCGCAGCGGCCGGTCGTCCGGGCCGAGGGCCATCGCCGCGTCGCCCACCGCGTAGACGTCCGGGTGGGAGAGCGAGCGCATGGTGGGGTCGACGGCGATCTGTCCGCCGTCGGTGAGTTCGAGGCCGGTGGCCCCGGCGATCGGGTGGACGGCGAAGCCGGTGGTCCAGACGGTGGCCGCCGAGGGGAGGACCGTCCCGTCGGCCGTGGTCACCCGGTCCGCGGCGACTTCGGAGGCCTGCGCGTGCTCGTGGACGATGATGCCGAGGCTGTCGGCGACCTTCCGCAGGTGGTCGCGGCCCTTGCGGGACAGCCAGTCGCCGAGGCCGGCGCGGGTGAGCAGGTGCACGTCGAGGTCGGGGCGGGCCTCGGCGATCTCCGTCGCGGCCTCCAGGCCGGTCAGGCCGCCGCCGACCACCACCACGGGCCGGCCGGCCTCCAGGGCGGCCAGGCGCTCGCGCAGCCGGAGGGCGCCGCGGCGGCTGGACACCTCGTGGGCGTGCAGGGAGGCGCCGGGGACGCCGCCGTCGTTCCAGCCGCTGCCGAGGGCGTAGACCAGGGTGTCGTACGCCAGCTCCTCGGGCCCTTCACCGGCCTGGACCGTGACCGCCTTGCGGTCGACGTCGACGGCGGTGACCTCGGCGAGCTTCAGCCGCACACCGGTCCCGGCGAACATTTCGTCGAACGGGCGGGGCGAGAGCTCCTGGCCGACGGCGAGCTGGTGCAGGCGGACCCGCTCGACGAAGTCGGGCTCGGCGTTGACGAGGGTGATGGTGACGTCGTCGGTGTGCAGCCGGCGGGCGAGGCGGCCGGCGGCGACCGCTCCGGTGTAGCCGGCGCCGAGGACGACGATGCGGTGCTGCATGTCCGTGCTCCTGTCTGCTCGGGATCCGCCGTGGTCCGGCGTGGTCTCGCACCTTGAACCGGACGGGCTTGCGATCCCTGACAGGGCCGGGATGTGACTTGCATCACATCAGTACGGGGGCGTGGCCCGGCCCGCCGTCGGCGGGCCGGGCCGGGGCGGTCAGTCGGGCAGGCGGTCGAAGACCCACTCGGCGATCTCGGGGGTCATGGCGCTGTGCGGGTCGTTCTGGGACGAGAGCATGAAGTCGTCGAGCTCGGACTGGTCCGGGGGCAGGGCCTCGATGTCGGCGTACAGGTCGCCCTGCTGGTCGAGGTCGCTGATGGCGACCGCGCTGACGGACGGGACGAAGCACACGGACCGGTGGACGAGGTCGACGCGCTCGCCGAAGGAGGCCAGGGTGTCGGCGATGATGCCGAAGGATTCGAGGGTGCCGCCCGGCGCCCCGTCCAGCTCGGGGAACCCGCTCGTCGTGATGGTGTGCGGGCCGCCGAGGAGGCCGTTCAGGACGGCCACCTCGGCCTTCTCGCCCTGCGACTGGGCGAGGAAGTGCGTGCCGTCGAAGAGCGGTCCGGCGCAGCTCAGCGTCTTGTCCCCGGCGCGGACGCCGTTGCCCGTGCCGTCGCCGCGGCCGCTGGCGACGCCGAGGAGCCGCGGGATGCGGGGCCAGCCGCCGACGCGCTGGAGCTGCTCCTTGAACTCACGGCGCAGCCGGCTCTCCTGCGGGGTGCCGTCGAGGGCGTCGAGGTGGCGCCACAGCATCTGCTGCGAGGCCGGGCTGCTGATCTGCCGCAGGTAGGTGTCGTTGCCGCTCTGGGCGAGGTAGTGCGCGAAGGCCTGCAGGCCGATCGGCACCCACGCGCCGCGGTGCGGGCTGTCGAACGACACGTAGACGGCGGTGCGGTGGTCGATGCGCTGCGCTTCCATGTGCGCGAGCGCGTAGCGGGCGACGATGCCGCCCATGCTGAACCCGCCGACGAGCAGCCTGGCGTCGCCGATCTGCTCGGCGACGGTCCGCAGGATGGCGGCCGTCATGGTCTCGGCGTTGCGGAGGATCGACTCGCTGCGCTCGTCGAAGCCGACGAGGATCAGCGTGCGGCCGCGGCGGCGGAGTTCGCTGACGAACGGGTACCGGCCGTTCTCCAGGCCCTCCCAGAGCCGATCGAAGTCGGTCGGCCCCATGTTGAACCCGTCGGCCAGGACGACCGGGCGGACCACGCCCCGGTGGCCCTCGCCGTAGTAGACGCGGGCGCTGCCGTGCGGCAGCTCCCACTCCTCGTCGGCCGGCGGCGCCGGGGAGACGGCCGGTTGGTCCAGCGGGGTCACGAGTCCGACGGATCCTGCGAACTTCCTGGCGTTTTCCTTCTTGGCGTCGGCCACAGAGGTCCCTTTCCACGGTGGTGGTCGGCAGTGCAAGGGACATGCTGGGGCGAGGCATAAGGCGATTCGCATATGCCACGCACGATCTTCACCGCATCGGACGGGCGTGCGCGGCATGCCGGACACACGCCGGAGCGCGCCGGGGTGCACCGGGGCGCGAGCCGGTTCGGGGGCGAAACGGTCGCCGGGCACTTCGGCCCGCACCTCCCGCCGGAGGAACCCGCCGCTGAGCGGGCACGCGGGGCCGCCCGCTCAGCGGGGGGCGGCGTACGGGTTCGGTTCGCCGTCCGCGAGGATGCCGACGAAGGGCTCGCCCTCCCCGGCGAAGGTGTACGCACCGCCCTCGATCCGCTCGATCAGGCCGTTGGTCCAGGCGGCCTCGCTGTCGGCCGAGTGCACCCACATGTTCATGATCTCGCCGATGTGCCCGAGCTGTCCGGGGCCGTTCTCCGGCGTGTAGTACTCGGTGACCGCGGACCGCCACTGGTCGAGCCGGGCGATCCGCTCCCTCAGGAGCGCGACGGCCTCCGCGCGCGGCAGGTCGACGATGAACCCGATGCCTGCCGAGAGGACGTCCATCTTCTGGTCGTACGAGGTCAGCGCCTGGCGCAGCAGCGCGAGGTACTCCTCGGTGCCCTGTTCCGTCATCTCGTACTCGACGCGCGGAGGGCCGCCGGCGGTGCTCGGGGCGACCTCGTGGGCCCGGAGCAGGCCTTCCTTCGCCATCTGCTTGAGCGCGTGGTAGATCGAGCCCGGCTTGGCGTTGGACCACTCGTGGGCGCCCCAGAACTCCAGGTCGTTGCGCACCTGGTAGCCGTGTGCGCGTCCGTGCTGGCGGACCGCGCCGAGGACCAGCAGCCGGATCGCTGACATGGGCGTCTCCCTTCAAGACAGGTTCGACCAGCGTAGGTGCCGGGAGCGGGCCGCCGGCGGCGAGGGCCCGCACCCGCGACGAGACGCTAATCAAGTTTGACTAATCGGCTCCGGCATCGTACCTTCTACTCGGCTAGTCAAATTTGACCACCGACGGGAAGGCTTCTGCTTTGACCGACCGCGATCCGGCGATCCTCGTCGAAGGCCTGCGGAAGAGGTACGGGGCCAAGCGGGCCCTGGACGGCCTGGACCTCACGGTCCGGGCCGGGACCGTCCAGGGCATCCTGGGCCCGAACGGCGCCGGCAAGACCACGGCCGTGCGCATCATGTCCACGCTGCTGCGCCCCGACGAAGGACGCGTCGAGGTGGCGGGGGTCGACGTCCGGACCCGCCCCGACGAGGTCCGCGCCCGCATCGGGCTCGTCGGCCAGAACGCCGCCGTGGACGAGGAGCTGAGCGGACGCCAGAACCTGGAGCTCTTCGGCCGGCTCCACCGGCTCGGCGCGCGCGGCGCCGCACGCCGGGCCGGCGAGCTGCTGGCCCGGTTCGGGCTCTCGGACACCGGCCCCAAGGCCGTCAAGCAGTACAGCGGCGGGATGCGGCGGCGGCTCGACCTGGCGGCGGCCCTCATCTCGCGGCCGGAGGTGCTCTTCCTGGACGAGCCGACGACCGGGCTCGACCCGCGCGGCCGCACGGAGGTGTGGAACGCGGTGCGCTCGCTCGCCGACGGCGGCACGACCGTCCTGCTGACCACCCAGTACCTGGAGGAGGCCGACCGGCTCGCCGACCGGATCGCGGTCGTCGACCACGGCAGGGCCATCGCCGAAGGCACCCCGGACGAGCTGAAGTCGGCCACCGGCGGCGACCGCATCGACGTCGTGCTGCACGACGCGGCCCACCTGGCGCGCGCGGCCGCCCTCCTGCCGGGCGACGCGGTCGTGGACGAGGACCTACGCCTGGTCAGCGCCGCCGTCACCGACCGCATGGCGGCCCTGACCGGGACCGTACGGGCTCTGGAGGCGGCCGGCATCGAGGCGCGGGACATCGCGGTGCGCCGGCCCACCCTCGACGAGGTCTTCATGCACCTGACGCAGAAGGAGGACGCGGCATGAGCGCGGGCACGGTGCTCGGAGTGAGCGCGGCGCACGGCCCGGGCACGCGGCTGGGCTGGGCCGCCGCCGACTCGTGGACGATGACCCGGCGCGAGCTGATGCACTGGGCGCGCGAGCCGGCCCAGGTGGCCGTCGGGCTGGTCTTCCCGGTGATGATGATGCTGATGTTCGGCTTCCTGATCGGCGGCGGCCGCGGCGTCGACGGCGACTTCACGGCCTACCTGGTACCGGGCATGCTCGCCATGACGATGGCCTTCGGCCTGGAGGCGACCATGCTGGCGGTCACCCAGGACCTCGGCAAGGGCGTGATCGACCGGTTCCGGTCGCTGCCGATGGCCTCCGGCGCGGTCCTCGTCGGCCGGAGCATCGCCGACATGCTGCAGTCGGCGGTCGGCCTCACCGTGATGATCGCCGTCGGGTACGCGATGGGCTGGCGCTGGCACCACGGGACCGCCGCCTTCCTGGCGGCCGTGGGGCTGCTGTTGCTGCTGCGGTTCGCGATGCTGTGGGTCGGCATCCACCTGGGACTGGTCGCCGGCAAGCCGGAACTGGTGCAGGCGGTGCAGATCCTGGTGTGGCCGGTCGGCTTCCTCTCCAACGCCATCGCCGCGCCCGGCTCGATGCCTGCCTGGCTGGGCGCGATCGCGGAGTGGAACCCGCTGTCGGCGACCGCCACCGCCGTGCGCGGCCTCGTCGGAAGCCCCGGCGGCACCGGCGGCGGCTCCTGGGCCGCCGAGCACGCCGAACTGCTCGCCGTGGCCTGGCCGGTGGCGCTGATCGCGGTGTTCTTCCCGCTGGCGGTGAAGCGGTTCCGGGGCCTGAGCCGCTAGTCCGCGTCCGCCGCCGCACTCCTTCCCCTCCCGTCCCCCTGCTTGTGCCGGACCACGAAAACGAGGAAGTACCTTGCCCGAGACCGATTCCGCCGCCGCTGCCGCCGCCGCTGCCGTCCCGCTCCCGTCGCTCGCCGCACAGGCCGAGCGGCTCGTCGAGCTCGGGGTGCCCGAACTGGCCGGGATCCCCGCCGACCGGCTGCGGGCGTACGCCGCCACCGCCGGCGGCGACGGCCGCGACGGCGGCCTCCTGCTCGCCGTCCACCCGGACCTGGCACCCGCCTCCGCCCTCGCACCGCTGCTCCGCCACGGGGACAAGCCCGGCTTCGTCGTCACCGACATGGCGGACGTCGACCGGTTCACACCGGACGGCATCGACCTGCCCGACGCGCCCCTCTACGTGGTCGCCGGCCCCGACCGCGGCGACCGGATGGCCAACTGGAGCCCGGAAGAGGCGCTGCCCGCGCTCCACGGGGAGGACCGCACCCCGCTGCTGCTCACGGAGGGCATCCACTGGCTGCTCCAGCAGCCCGCCGTCCTGGAGCGGAACCGCTGCTTCATGACGATCGGCTCGCGCCTGCGCAAGCCGAACGGCAGCTTCGACGCCCGTACGCCGGCCATCTGGATCAGCAACGGCACCGGCCGCGACGGCCGCGAGCGGCGCAACGCGCCCAAGGTCGGCTGGTGCTGGTGGAACAACCGCCACACCTGGCTCGGCTTCGCCTCCACCAGCGGCCGCCGCACCTGACCGTCGCCCGACACCGACCCGCCCTTCAATGCGGACAGGAACTGTCCTCATTCGCGCCTACCGTCGTGTCATCGGCCGGGATGCGGTATCCACGGCGGGACGAAGGGGGACACCATGCTGCGAGGACTCACCACCGTCAGTTTCCGGGCCGCCGACCTGGCGGCGGCAAAGAGCTGGTACACGGAACTGCTGGGCGTGGAGCCGTACTTCCAGCGGCCGGGGTACGTCGAGTTCCGTCTCGGCGACCACCAGCACGAGCTGGGACTGATCGACAGCCGCTACGCGCCCGCGGGGACGGACGCCGGGCCGGGCGGTGCCGTCGTGTACTGGCACGTCGACGATGTGAGCGCGGCTCTCGAAAGGCTGCTGTCCCTGGGGGCGGCGGAGTACGAACCGCTCACCGAGCGCGGGCCGGGGTTCGTCACCGCCTCCGTGACCGATCCCTTCGGGAACATCCTGGGCGTGATGTACAACCGGCACTACCTCGAGATGCTGGCCACCCGCGGCTGACGGCCGGGGGGCGGCGAAGGACGCCCGGACACACCGGTGCCCCGGCGGGAATCCCGCCGGGGCACCGGCCTCGTGCCCTCCGGGCGTCAGCGCAGGCGGGTGAGCCGGGTGCCCAGGGAAGGCTCCTCCAGGGCGGTGCGGACCGCCACCGGCACGCTCTTCGCGCCGTCGCCCTCGCCGGCCGTCAGGGTGCCGACCTCGGTCCCCGCCTTCGCCTCGCGCCGCAGCGGCGACGCCCCGGGTGACAGGCTCAGCTTGAACCGCTGGCCCGGGACGGCGATCGCGTTCAGGTCCTTGGCGGCCACGAGGGGCGTACGGCCGCCGAGGCCGTCGTCCACGTACCCCACGACGTCGCCCTTGCGGACGAGCGGGGCGGACGCCAGGGCCGAGCGCACCGACTCGATGATCTTCTTGGTGTTGGAGAGCACCAGGGCCAGGCTCCTCGTGGCGTTCGGGTCGGAGCCCTCCGCACGCTGCTCCATCAGCGTGCCGAGGATCAGCGGGGTCTCGTCGCCGACCGACTTGTACGCCGCCCACATCAGCGCGCCGCCCGCCGGCGTGCTGGAGCCGGTCTTGATGCCGCGGACGCTGAGGCCCTGTGCGGTCAGCAGCGTGTTGTTGTTGACCAGCGGCTCCGGCAGCCCCTTGATGGGCGCGCTCGGCATGGCGACGATCGAGCGGAACACCTCGTCCTTCATCACCGCCTCGGCGAGCTTGAGCTGGTCCGCGGCGGTGCTGACGGTACCGGCGTCCAGGCCGCTGGGGTCCGTGTACGTGGTGTCCTTCATCCCGAGGTCCCGGGCCGCGGCGTTCATCTTCTCCACGAACGCGGCCTCGGAGTCGGTGCCGGTGTCCCAGCGGGCCAGCAGGCGTGCGGCGTTGTTGCCCGACGGGATCATCAGCATCTTGAGCATGTCCAGCTGGCTGAACTTCTGGCCCGCGGTGAGCCCCTCGATCCGGGACTCGTCCTCCGACTTGCCCTCGGCGACGGCCTTCGCGTCGACCGTGAGGGAGGGGCCGGGCTCGTTCTTGCGCAGCGGGTGGCCCTTGAGGATCACGTACGCCGTCATCACCTTGGCGACGCTGGCCGTCGGGACGGGCTTCTGCTCGCCGAACGAGCCGACATCGCCCGAGCCGGCGACGCGCACCGCGCCCTGGCCCTTCGCGGGCCACGGGACGGAGAACTGCCCGTCGACGGTACGGGTGGCCTCGGCGGCCACGAGGCGGGGCGCGGGCAGCGGGCGCAGCAGCTGCGCGCCGGCGAAGCCCCCGGCGAGGAGCAGCAGCCCGACCGGCGCCCACAGCCTGGCGCTGCGCAGCAGCGGGCGGCGCCGGGGCTCCGTGTGCGACAGCTGCACCGCCGGAAGGTCCAGCGGCGGCGGCTGGTACGCCGCCGGGGCCGGCGCCGCGGGCTGCGGCCGGGGGGCCGGCCGCAGCCCGGCCGCAGCCCGG
>NZ_RPSE01000235.1:0-9647 GCF_003949955.1 Streptomyces sp. WAC05292 | reverse complement strand
GGGCGGCGGGCCGGGGACCGGCGGGCGGTCCCCTGCGCCGCCTGGTGCGCGCGGGTCAGCCTGGCGAAGTTTGCAAGCAGCTGCATCCCGTGCTGACTGCAAATCGACTCGGGGTGGAACTGCACGCCCCACTGCGGCCGGGTGCGGTGCCGCAGGCCCATCAGGATGCCGTCGGGCGTCCAGGCGGTGGCCTCCAGGGCGTCCGGCAGCCCGGTCACCGTGAGCGAGTGGTAGCGGACGACCTCCAGCGGGGAGGGCAGCCCGGCGAACAGGCCCGTGCCGTCGTGCAGGACGGGCGAGGTGCGGCCGTGGCGGGGCTCGGGCGCCCGGTCGACCGTCGCTCCGTGGACGTGGCCGATGCCCTGGTGGCCGAGGCAGATCCCGAGGAGCGGCAGGTGGGAGCGGTGCACGAGCTCGGTGCAGATGCCGAAGTCGGATGCGCGGCGGGGCGTTCCGGGACCGGGTGACACCACGACGTTGTCGAACGCGTCCAGTTGTGCGATCTTCCAGTCCGGGTCGTCATTTCGGACTACTTCCGGCTCCCGGCCATTCACCTCGGCCAGATAGTGGAAGAGGTTATACGTAAACGAGTCGTAATTGTCGACAAGAAGCGTACGCACGGCGAAAAATCCCCCCAGTTCAAATCAAGCCGCGAGTGGCCTGATTTCGATCAGCATGTGCTCGACCATGTCTTCTCCGTACTCCCCCTCGCGGACCCGGCGGCCCGCCACGGTGACCAGCTCCCGGCCGCAGTCGTCGGCGATGTCGTACAGCGCCGGCAGGTCTCCCCGGTCGCTGAAGTGGAGCAGCACCCGCCCCCCGGGGGCCGTCCAGTGCACCGCCTGCTCGACGAACCTGCGGTGGGCCTGGTAGCCGGTGTCGACGTACGCCCGCTCGTGGACCGTCTTGTACTCGTAACCCGCGGGCCCCATCACGTAGTTGGAGCTCCAGAAGACCGTGTCGAACCGTTCCTGCTCGCGCAGGCCGGAGAACAGGTCGCTGTGCACCGCCCGGACCCGGCGGGTGACCCCGTGCCGGTCGGCGTTCACGGCGGCGTTCTCCACCGCGGCGGGGCTGATGTCCGCCGCGACGACCCGCTCGCATCCGGCCAGCGCGGCCGTGACGGCTATCACCCCGGTGCCGCAGCCGATCTCCAGGAACGAGCCCGAACGGCCGCCCGCGTCAAGGTCGTTGAGGCCGAGCAGCTCCAGTGCCACGCTCGTGGACGGCGAGTAGACCGGCGCGAAGACCTCGTCGAAGAGGTCCCACTCGCGACCGCCCAGGGAGAACACCCGCGGCCGGTCCGACCTGGTCAGGGACAGCCTGCTGCGGAGCAACGACCTTTCGTAGCTCTGGAGTTGGGAAACCTGTACCGCCTGGGACATGCGTACTCCTCAAGGAAGCTGCGTGACTGGCGGCCGCAGCGGTGGGGACGCCACCGGCTCGACCGGTGATCAGCCTGCCCTTGAGTGGTCCTCGACCAGAAGGTGTCCAGATGACAGCATCACTCCGGGCGCGTGGTGGCCCGATCACCCTCCGCACCGCTGACCTGGAGCGGGGCTCGAGCGATTCTTGACCACTTCTTGCCACAAGGGATACTTTCAGGCTGGCCATGGATTGCGTTACCGCGTTGGTGCGATCCTCAACGGCTTTATGGGGGGTCGGGGGAAGCGTCGTGGTTGACCACGCTTACGAAATGCTGGAACTGCTGAACAGAGAGGCGCCCGCCGCTGCCTTCGACGACGTGGTCCGAAAAGCCCGGGACTCCGGCCTGTCCGGGGACGCCCTCGCCCAGCTGACCAGGGCCCGCGACCAGAGCCTCGGCATCCGCGCGCTCTTCGTGCGCCGCCAGCAGCGCGAGGCCGGCCTCGCCGCCCTCGTCGACACCGCCCGCGACCTCACCCTCCCCTACGACCTCGACGAGCTGCTCAAGGTCATCACCCGGCGGGCCCGCCTGCTGCTGGGGCTCGACATGGCCTGGGTCAGCTTCGACGACCCGGAGGAGGGCGTCTCCCGGGTCCGCTCCGCCGACGGACACGCCTCCGCCCTCACCATCGGCTTCGCCATCCCGATGAGCGAGGGCGGCGTCGGCCGCCGCGCCGCCGAGGGGTCCGCGCCGTTCTGGTCGGCCGACTACATGAACGACACCAGCTTCACGCACAGCCCCGTCATCGACGAGGTCGTCCAGGCGGAGGGGCTGCACGCCGTCATGGCCGTCCCGCTGCGGCACGCCGGCGCCAGCCTCGGCGCGCTGTACGTCGCCGACCGCCACGTCCGGCACTTCACCCCGGACGAGGTCTCCCTGATGAGCTCGCTCGCCGACCTGGCAACCGTTGCGATCGAAAAGGCGCGCCTGCTGGAGCAGACCCGGTACGAGGTCGTCGAGCTGGAACAGGACACCTCCCGCGCCCTCGACTCCTCCTCCACCGCCCGCCAGCTCCGCGAGACCCACGGCCGGCTCCTCGACCTCGTCCTCCAGGGCGCGGGCCTGTCCACCCTGGCCGCCGAGGCCGTCAAGGGACTCGACGGCACCCTCGTCGTCCGCGACGCGGCCGGGCGCACCCTGGCCTGCCCCGTCGGCGCGGTCCCCGAACTCGACGAGGCGGAGATCCGCACCGCCCTCCTCGACGCCCACACCGACCGCCAGCCCCGCAGCACCGCCGACGGCGTCTGGGTCGCCTCCATCGCCGCGGGCGACGAGATGCTGGGCACCCTGATCCTCCTCTCCGAGGAGCCGGCCTCCTACCTCCAGGTGCAGCTCCTCGCGCTCACCGCCCAGGTGACCGCCGTCGTGCTGCTGATGGAGCAGGGCATGGCGGCCGCGGAGGGCCACATGCGGGACGAGTTCTTCCAGGACCTGCTGCGCGGCACCTCCCTGTCCCCGGTGCAGATCGCCGAACAGAGCCGCCGCCTCGCCCTCGACCTCGACGAGCCGCACGTCGTCGTGATCGCGCGGCCCGAAGGCGGCGTCCAGGGGCGGGTCGCCGCCTGGGCGGCCTCGTACGCCAACCGGCACCAGGGGCTGAAGAGCGTCGACGGCGACAGCGTGGTGCTGCTGCTGCCCGGCACCGAGGCCGGCGCCATCGCCCGGACCGCCTCGAAGGAGCTCTCGGAGGTGCTCGGCAGACCCGTCACCGCCGGATCGGCGGGCCCCGTCGAGAACCCGGCGGCCATCGTCCACGTCCACCAGGAGGCGCGGCGCTGCCTCGACGCCGTCGCCGCCCTCACCGGCGCCGGCAGCACGGCCTCCCCCGACGAGCTGGGATTCCTCGGCGTCCTCCTCTCCGAGAAGCCGAACATAGACCGGTTCATCGCCGACACCATCGGGCCCGTCCTCGACTACGACGACCAGCAGTACACCGAGCTGGTCCGCACCATGGAGGCCTACTTCGCCTCCGCCAACAGCCCCTCCCGGGCCGCCGAGTCGCTGCACGTCCACCCCAACACCGTCTCCCGCCGGCTGGAGCGGATCACCGAGATCCTCGGCGAGGACTGGCAGAAGCCGACCCAGGCCCTCCAGGTGCAGCTGGCCCTCCAGCTCCAGCGCACCCGCCAGGCGCTGCGCCAGAACCGGCGCGGCGCACCGCGGCACACCATCGGCTGACCACAGGGCGCGCCGGGCCGGCCCGGGGCGGAGGAGGCCGGACCTCCCGGCCCCGGTCCGGCGGCGCTACCGCTCCCCGCCCCGCTCGGTGAGGACGCGGACCGCGTGCGCGGCCGACGCCAGCGTGGTGTGCCGGTGCCAGCCGCCGAAGGAGCGGCCGCCGAAGTCGGTGATCCCGACCTTCTGCGAGACCGTCGCGAAGTCGTGCTCGACGTTCTGCGCCCGCTTCGCCAGGCGCAGCAGGGCCCCGGCGGGGGCCTGCGTCATGTCGCTGATCCAGCACCGCTCGGGCCAGCCGCGCGGGTCGGTCCACTCGCCGAACAGCACCAGCGGCTCCGCCACCTGCGGCAGCTCCACCCGCACCCCCACGACGAGCGAGGTCCGCGGCCGGAGCGTCACCGGGTCCAGCCAGCTCACCGGCCGGCGCAGCGTCCGCGCCATCAGCAGCAACTGGTGCGCGGCGAGCTCCCGGTTGCCGCTGCCGGGGAGCACCGGGTCAGCGCACCGCACCCGCATCGAGCCGCGGGCCGTCGCCGTGAAGTGCAGCCCGGCGGGCCCGAACCGGCGGGCCACGGCGGCCGGGTCGACGTCGGGCAGGTCGAAGACGACGGGGCGGTGGGGCTGCCCGACCCAGTCGCGCAGCTCCTCTACCGCCCCGGTGGCGCACTCCAGCGGGCTCGTCGCCAGCTCCGAGCGGTGCACGTTCGGCGACAGCGGCCCGACGCTCTCGCGCCACCGCTCGGTCAGCGCCAGCCGCCAGTTCACGGGGCTGCTCTGCTCCTCCCCCACGGCCCACACCCCGAACGCGACCTGGCTGTTGACCATCTGGCCCCGCTCGGGCACGAACCGGCGGGCCACCCCGACCGACTCCGTGCCGGCCTTGGAGATCACCACCGGCTGCACGACCCAGGCCCGCGGCCGCAGCGCCCGCTCCAGGTACCGGGCGAGCGCGGCCCTGACCGGGCCCCAGTCCCAGGTGGAGGAGACGACGAAGTGGTGGAGGCTCTGCTCGGCGGCCCGGTCGCCGACGTGCGCGGCGATGTTCCTTATCGACTTGCGGCCCTCGGCCTTGAGCAGGCCGCGCAGGTACACCTCGCCCTTGCGGCGCTGGTCACTGCGCGGCAGCGAGGCGAACAACTCGGCGCAGAGCTCGTCCACGACCAGATCCGGCACGAACCGGCCGCTCAGGGTCTCCAGTCGTTCGAGACTCGGTGCGCTCATGGTGGATCCATCCCTTCCCCCGGCTTCTCCTCCAGCGCTTCAACCCTGCGCTCGGGGGCCGTTCGGGAACCAGGTGGAGCCGTCACACACATTCGCCCCGCGGTGCACGGCCGGTCATCAGGTCCGGACGGACCGCACACGGAAGTCGGTCGGGCGTACGAACACGCGCCGGGCCGTTGGCCTGCTCGGGAACCGCTCGCCCCCGCATCGAGGGCCGCCGGACCGCCGGTGGACCGCCGGCCCCGCCCGCCACACGCCCCCCTGACCGCACGAAACGGTGACCGCACCACCATCGCGAAAGCCGCGGATGGTGGTCCGGCCACCGTTGGACGCCCTCTGCGCACCTCAAGAGGAAGCATCCCCTCCTCTGTTCACGCGCTGCCCCGCGGACTGCCCGGCCGCGGTACCCGGCCCACCCGCCGCGACTCCTACCGCGCGCGGAGACCGTCCCCGTCGAGGAACACGGCCCAGGCGGCCTCCCCGACCACGACGACGGGCCCCCCGTCCCGCTTGCTGTCCCGCACGGCGACCGTGCCGGGCACGTTCAACGCCACCTCGACGCACTCCTGGTTCGCCTGGCCCCCGCTGTAACTGGACTTCCTGAACTGAAAGTCGTTCATCGCCTACCCACCCCTGCGGATCGCATCGATCAGCTTCACCGAAGCCTGAGGCGCCAGGCTCGCGCGCGCCACCTGCTCGAAGGCGCGCATGAAGCCGGCGCTGGCCTCCGTCCCCTCAGCCCACACGTTGGAGGTCACGCTCTCGGCGTAGCCGACGTCCAGCGCTCCGGGCTCCGCGAACGACAGCACGTTGAACGCCCCTCCCACAGCATGATGCGCCCCCGCACCGAACGGCAGTACCTGTACGTGCACGTGGGGGAGCCCAGCCATGTCGATCAAATGCTGCAACTGGCCGCGCATGACCTCGGGCCCGCCGATCTGCTGCCGCAACGCCGCTTCCCAGACCACCGCGTGGATTTCGAGAGGGTTCTCCCCCGCCAGCCGCATCTGCCGCTTCGTCCGGGACTCCACCAGCATCTCGATCTCGCTCGGATGCGACCACGCGGAGGCGACACCCAGCGCGCGCACGCAGTCGGGCGTCTGAAGCAGTCCCGGCACCAAGGCGAGCTGCCAGGTGCGGACCCGCATCGCAACCTGCTCCATCGCCACGTACTCGGCGAACGCGCCGACGCGCGGCATGTCCTGCCACCATCCCTTGGCCTTGCGGCGCTCCCTGTCCAAACGGGCGAGCCCGAGCAGGCCGTCGACGAACTTCCCGTCCTCCACGCCGTAGAGGCTGCACAGGGCCACGATGTCCGGGTCCCGGAAGGGCACCCATCCGCGCTCCATCTTGGCGATCTTCGCGGCAGTCGCACTGAGGACGTGGGCCGCCTGCGGCTGGGTGAGTCCGGCTTCGCTCCGCAGGCGCAGCAGCTCACCACCCAGGCGGCGTCCCAGCACCGTGGAAACACGATTCCCCAACGCCGTCTGTTGTGGCGCCACTTGTACCACCTCCGGTGTACCGGCAACAGTTTTGCCGGGGCAGCCCCCGGCACACAACTCACTCCTGGGGATAGATATCCCCGAGACAGCTTGCACAGTCCGTGGCGGCCGCCATACCGTCGGTGACGAGCCGCTCACCACTGCGGCGCGACCTCGGCGGAAGTGCACCGTGCTGCCCGCACGGCAGAGCCACCGCCCTCACCGGAAGGTGCGTGCAGATGGACGAGCCGATGCGGCGGGACGTGCGGGACTACCCGCCCCGGCAGGACTCCGTTCCGGCGGCCCGGCGGCGAGCCGCCTGGCTCGCGGTGGCCTGGGGGCAGCCCGAAGCCGCGGCCGACCTCGCGCTGGTCGCCAGCGAACTCACGACCAACGCGCTTCGGCACGGCTCGGTGCCGGGCCGGTTCTTGCGCGTCGAGATGCGGCTCACCGGGTCGGTGCTGCGGATCGAGGTGACCGACCCCAGGGGTGAGAGGTGGCCCGTGGCGCGCGAGGTCGGGCACGACGAGCAGGGGGGACGCGGGCTCGGGATCGTCGGTGCGGTGGCCGACCGTTGGGGGTGCACCGAGCGCGTGGTCGGCAAGACCGTATGGGCTGAGTTCGGGGGTTCGGGGCGCCGTTAGGGTTCGACGCATGGGCAACTGGATCGCGCCGAGCGCCATAGAACGAGAGCTGTACGGGGCCAAGGCGGCCGGGGACTGGGGCGGCTACTTCGACGCGCTGGCCCGTGCCGAGTTGTTCGTCCCGCAGGACCGGCACTTCCAGGACGCCAATCCCCGCGCCGTGTGGATGCAGCCCGTCTGGTTCCCGCAGGCGCGCGCCCAGTGCTTCGTCGCCTACACCGCCGGCATGCTGCCGCCGCCCACCCCCGACCAGGTGTTCTCCCGCCACAGCCTCAGCTGGTTCGCGCACCGCATCGACCCCGGCGACCCCCCGTACCTCGCCGTGAACCCCGGCACGCCCTGCGAGGCGTTCCTGCCCGCCTCGCCCGCCGACCGCGAGGTGTGGAAGGGGCACTGGGAGCGCGCCGACCGGTACGGCCTGGAGCAGGACGCGGTGCACGCCCTGCACGTCGGGGGCCCGCTGCACGGGCCCGTCGCGTTCGGCCTGGCCTGCGGAGCCCATCTGTCCGTCCACAACGGGCAGTTCTGGAACGCCCTCGGCCACCACGGCGCCGGCTACCTGAGGGAGCGCGAGAAGCTCCGCGAGTGGTGGGGGGTCACCACCCGCGAGGAGTGGCTGTCCGCGGTGGAGCGGCTGCTGGCCGCAGACATGGTCAGCTCGGTGTGGGAGTTCGCGCTGCGCGTCCGCACCGCGCTCGCCCGCGAGTTCGCCGGACCCGTCGACATCGAGCACTGGCGGCACGCCACCGAGGCCACCCTGCGGGCCAACGCCGAGCGCGCCGCCGAGCCCCGCCTCACCCCGGACGGCGTGACCGTCTCCCGCCCCCGCTCCACCGCCGAGATCGAGGGCGAGGTCGCGGGCGTGCAGCGCGTCATCGGCCGGATCGCCCGCTATGAGCAGCGCTTCCGCGCCGACGGGATCCTTGGCGAGGGACGCTGGGTCCGCTCCGTCGAGGCCTGGGACTACGGCCGCGCCTCCCAGATGGCCCGCTGGGGCGTCGGCGCCCGCTTCGGGACCGTCGAGGAGGCCGAGGACTTCGTGGTCCGGGCCGGGCGGATGTGCCGGCTGGCGTACCGCTCCTGGGAGGACCTCTCCGCCGGCTTCATCCTCGGCCGCTGCCTCCAGTTCGACGAGGAGGAGTACGGGCACTGGTACACGGGCATGGCCGCCACCCACGAGGCGCTCGCCACCGACCCGGGCAGCCCCTGGCTGAACATCCCCTGGAGCCAGGGGTGATGTCCGCGACGGGCCGGTGACGGGGGCCGGCGGATGCACGGCCCGCGACGGGCGTGCCGCGGTGCCACGCACGGCCGCCGGCCCGCCGCGTCCCGCCGGGCTCACCCCCGCCGGGCCGCCTTCAGCGCGGCCACGTCCCTGGCGAGCGCCTTCACCGTGGCGTTCAGCTCGCCGACCTGCCGGCTCAGGGCCGCCAGGCCGTCCTGCCGGCCCGCGCCGGCCGGGCCGGACGCCCGGGTCCGCGCGATCCCCGGCGGGACGCCCCGGATCCCGACCTCCACCTCCTGCCACGCCGCGAGCACGGCCGTCTGCTCGGCGCTGTCCGCGCCGAACAGCTCCCCGGCCTTCCGGAAGGTGGTGTCCGCGAAGTCCTGGAAGCCGGCGTCCCGGGCCGACGCCCGCAGCGCCTCGTACCAGATGGACCCGGCGGCCTCCCAGGAGAACCCGCCGATTCCCACGGCCGCCAGGTAGAACGCCTTGTTCGGGATACCGGAGTTGTAGTGCACCCCGCCCCAGTCGCCCTCCTCCGTGTCGGGCAGGTGGACGAACCTGCCCATCCGGTCCGGCTGGGGGTCCCGGCCGAACAGCGCGTTGTGGAAGGCGGTACCCGGCGCCCTCATCGAGCGCAGCGCGTCGGCCTCGATCTCCGGGGTGAAGACCTCGGCCCCGATCAGCCAGTCGGCCTCCTCCGCGGGCTGCTTCATCGCCCACTGGACGACCATCGCCGCCATGACGTCCGACATCGACTCGTTCAGCGCACCGGACTGGTTGTGGTACTCGAACCCCGAGGTGTGCTCGGTAACGCCGTGCCCCAGCTCGTGGACGGCGACGCTGCGGGATCCGGCGAGATCGGTGAACAGGCGGCCGTCTCCGTCGCCGAACACCATCCGCCGCCCGTCCCAGAACGCGTTGTTGAAACCGGTGGCGAAGTGGACGTACCCGTCCAGGCGCATGCCCCGGCCGTCGAGGGAGTTGCGCTGGAAGACCTCCTTCAGGAAGTCGCGTGTCAGGCCGAAGTTGTCGAAGACCTGGTTGACGGAGTCGTCGGCGGACTCGGGCCCGTCCTCCGTCCTGGCCACCTCGGCGAAGGGGAGGAAGGTCCCGTGCCCGGCGTCGAAGACGGTCCGCCGCCCGGCGGCCGGGGCCGCGGACGCGCCGGCGACGTCCTTCCACACCGCCCGCTCGCCTGCCAGGCGGGCGGTCGTCAGCATCGTGCGCAGGGCGGCCCGGCGCACGTCGCCGTCCCCGCTCTCCAGCAGTCTCTCGAGGATGTACGGGGGCATGATGCAGTTGAGCCGGCAGGTGCTGCTCATGGGACACCTCCTGGACGGGAGGACCGGCGGTCGGCCGTCCGGCGGCGCACCGGACGTCCGTGACCGCTCGGGGTTCGACGTGGAGGGGGCTGCGCGGCGGACGCGGCCCTGCGCGGGACGGCAGGGGCCGCGTCCGCCGCGCAGCCC
>NZ_RPSE01000234.1:0-9737 GCF_003949955.1 Streptomyces sp. WAC05292 | reverse complement strand
CTGCTCCCCACCCCCCTCTCCCCGAAGGGCCGCCCGCGGGGGTGGGGCGGCCCTTCGGCACGCCCGCACCCGTACCGGCCGACCCCTGCGGCGAGTTGACGAAGCCGCGTCGGGGCAGTGCCCGGTACATGCGCCAGGGGCCGGAGCACAGGCGGGGCGCGCGGCCTGGTCAGCCCGCTGAGGGGACAGGGTGGTCAGGGGAGTCCAGCCAGGCCCGCTGCCCGTCGCCGTCCACGGTCAGTCCGAACCGGTCGAACCCTGGTCGCCCCTGGCCCTCCCACCAGAGGTGGGCGGCTTCCGTCTCGTCCCACAGCCGTCGCGGGCCGGACTGCACCACTTCGAAGGAGTCGGCCCCCGGCACGTAGTCGGCGGACGCCCACGACAGCGTGTCGGTGCTGTAGGTCCACAGTGTGTAGGCGCCGTCCTCGTAGCGCTCCACAGCCCAGAAGGCGCCGGCCATCTGGAGCCCGACGGCGAACTGTTCCACCCACCCGCCCACGTCGGCGGGTGACAGGTCGGTCGTGCCCCTGGAACCGTCCGCGGGCCACGGCCGGCCGTTGAGGTAGGCACCGTGCGGGGGCCGGTCCGCCCGCTGCTGCCGCAGACGCATGAAAGCACTGGAGCGCGTGAACCGCCCGCTGGCCGTTCCACCCTGCACCGTCAGTCGGGCGATCGCCTCACCGCCGTACAGCGTTCCCCACGGCGTCACGATCACCCCGCCCGTCGTTGTCTGCTCCACCCAGGCCCGGGGCACCTCCCGGACCGAGCACGTCGCGATGACGCGGTCGTACGGAGCTCCCGGCAGGTGCCCCTTCCGACCGTCGCCCACGACCAGGCGCGGGGACAGCCCGGCGGTTCGCAGGTTCTCACCGGCCCCCTCGGCGACGACTGGGTCGCACTCGACGGAGACGACGTTCCCCTCACCGAGCCGGTGAGCGAGAAGTCCCGCGTTCCACCCGGTCCCGGTACCGATCTCCAGGACCCTGTGCCCGTCCCTCACGTCGAGATCCTTCAGCATCGAAAACACCATGTGAGGCCGGGAACTGGAGCTGGACGGCGTGTGGCCGAGCCCGTCCCCGGTGTGGCTGCCGTCGTCCCACTGAGTGGTCAGCGGGATGTCGGAGTACACCGCCCTGAACCAGCCTTCCGGATCCTTCATGCGGTCCACCACGGGGTTCTGCCGGGTTCCGTCCTCGATACCGGGCCAGATGCGGTCGGGAACGAACATGTCCCTCGGGACTGCTCCGAAGGCGGGCAGCCAGTCGTGCCGCAGAGCACCCGAAGTGATGAGCGCGGAGGCGAGCCCGGAAGGGCCCACCTCTTCAGTGCGTGTGGTCACCGTGCCTACTTGCCCGTGGTGGGACCGGAGCCGTCCGACGTGTTGCCGCCCTCGTCCGAGCCGCCCCCGCCGTGCCTGGCCCCGCTGCTGCTGTCGTCCTGCTGGCTGCCGCCCTGGCCGCTTCCGGCACCGCCGCCGTGCTTGGGCATCCCGTGCTCCTTCGCTCAAATGGTCGGGGGTTTCGCGGTCTTGCCGTGATGACCAGACGCTAGAGGGCACGGAGAACTCCTCTCCACCAACTTGCATGCGCTTGCACGCCACTTCGCCGCAGGGCGGTCTTGACTGTCTGCGCGGCATCGTGAGGATGGCGATGCAAGTTCAGGCAAACCACATCCGGAGAGAGGCCGTCATGGCGCTACGGTTCGTTGGGATCGACCCGAACACCGACCTTGAGCACTGCCCCACCGTCTGGGCTGACGCGGAGGCGGGAGAACTGGTGTTGCAGGGATGGAAGGCAGACCCCGCACTCCGCGCGGCCTGTGAGGCGAGCAGCCCGGCCACGGGCCCGATCCCTGACAGTGAGGAAGTCATCCGGATTCCGGCCCGCCTGGTGCCGACGATCAGGGAAGCGTGCGATGCCGTCGAGCGTTCCGCCGTTCAGTGAGCTGCTGGCCAATGCCCGGAGGTCCGCGGTGCATTTGGAACTACGGGACGACTACGGGACCAACCCTCGGCTGGAAGCATGGCAGCGCGGGGAACGTGTCGACTGGGACGATCGTGACTCCTGGTTCCATCCGTTCCACCAAAGCATCGCGGAGGCCGTCGCCCGCGGGGTGGTAGTGCGCCGCGCCCGCGTGGTCTCGGAGCCCGTCAGCGAGTACATCCGGTGGGAACACTACGCCACGCGCGCCAACATCATTGCCGGTGAAGACGTACGCTGGCTGCCGCGTGACAGGGCGACGGGTTTCCTGATCCCTGCCAATGACTTCTGGTTGTTCGACGGGGAGCTGATCCGTTTCCACCACTTCGCCGGGGACGGTCGGCACGTCATGGATGAATTGAGAACCGATGCCGTCACCCTGGAGCTCTGCGGCAGTGCATTCGAGGAAATCTGGCAGCGGGCAACCCCGCACAGCGAATACGTGATCTGAGTCGACCGGACAGTCAATTCATGCCATCCCCTTCGTCGAAAGCCCAGGCAGCCAGAGAGGCCGTCGCCGCTCGGCTGCGGGAAATCAGGCTCGACGCAGGCATCACAGCCCGTGAGTTGGCTGCCCGGTGTGGGTGGAGCGAGTCGAAGTCGTCCCGGATCGAGCATGCCAAGACGCCACCCGGCGATGCGGATATAAGGTCCTGGTGCGCGGCGTGCGGCGTCCCGGAGCTTGCCGAAGACTTGATCGCCTCCAACCGGCAAGCGGATTCCATGTACGTCCAGTGGAAGCGTCTCCAGCGGACCGGACTGCGGCAGCTGCAAGAGTCGGGTGTACCCCTCTACGAGCAGACCCGGCAGTTTCACGTGTACTGTTCCAACGTCGTTCCTGGGTTCTTTCAAACCCCGGAATATGCGACGGCTCTGCTGACCTCGATCGCCAGATTTCGCGGAACGCCGGACGACGTGGAAGAAGCCGTGAGTGCGCGGATCAAGAGATCGCGTGTAATCCGTGAAGGTGATCACCGATTCGCTGTCCTGGTCGAGGAAGCGGTCCTGCGGTACAGGATTGGCGGCGCGGAGGTGATGGCTGCCCAGCTGGGGCACCTGCTGTCCGTGATGGCGCTGCCCTCGATTTCGCTGGGAATCATCCCGTTCACGGCACCCCGACCGGCGTGGCCGCTGGAGACATTCACCATATTTGACCGTGAGCGGGTTCACGTGGAGACCTTGTCGGCGGCCATCAGGGAAACGCAGCCGAGCGATGTGGCGCTGTACATGAAGGCTTTTGCCAATTTGAAACGGGCTGCATCCTACGGGCCGGACGCCCGCGCGCTCATTACATCGGCGATCAGCTTTTTGGACGCTCGGGGTTGAAGGCGGGCACCTGCGAGGAGTTGACGAAGCCGCCTCCGGGCAGTGCCGCTGCTTCCGCCGGTCTTGCGAGGATCGGGCCATGCGTGCAGCCTTCATCCAGGAACTTGGCCCCGCCGAGAACATCCGCTACGGCGAGATGGACCCGCCCGTGCCGGGCCCGACCGACGTCCTCGTCGACGTCGAGGCGGTCTCCGTCAACCCGGTCGACACCTTCGTGCGGTCGGGGCTCTTCCGCACTCCCGTCGACTTCCCGTTCGCCGTGAGCCGCGACCTCGTCGGCACCGTCGTCTCCGCGGGACCCGGCGCCCCCGGATTCGCACCCGGCGACCGCGTCTGGTGCAACAGCCTGGGCCACGGCGGACGCCAGGGCGCCGCCGCCGAGCAGGTCGTCGTCCCCGTCGACCGGCTCTACCACCTTCCGCCCGGCGTCGACGCCGCCGAGGCCGTGGCCGTCGTGCACCCCGCGGGCACCGCCTACCTGGCGCTGTTCACCCACGGCCGGGTGCGCCCCGGCGAGACCGTCCTCGTCGCCGGGGCCGGGGGGAACGTCGGCAGCGCCCTGGTGACCATGGCCGTGGAGGCCGGCGCGCGGGTCGTCGCCACCGCCGCCGCCCGCGACGCGGACCACTGCCGGTCCCTGGGCGCGGCCGAGGTGCTCGACTACCGCGACCCGGACCTCGCCGCCCGCATCCGCGAGTGCAGCCCCGCCGGGATCGACGTCCACATCGACACCTCCGGGCGGAACGACCTGGCCGCCGCCGTCGAGGTGCTCGCCCCGCGCGGCCGCATCGTGCTCCTCGCCGGCGCCCGCTCGCAGCCCGTCCTCCCCGCCGGACCGCTCTACATGAAGGACGGCTCCGTCGTCGGCTTCGTCATCTCCCACGCCACCACCGCCGAACTCGCCGAGGCCGCCGTCGCGATCAACCGCCTGATGGGCAGCGGCAGGCTGCGCGCGCGGTCCGTCGAGCGCGTCCCGCTGTCCGAGGCCGCCCGCACCCACCGGCGCATCGAGGACGGCGAACTCCACGGCAGCCGCGTCGTCCTGCTGCCCAAGGAGTCCTGACGGCCGGAGTACGGGCCCACCCGGCCCGCCGGGGGGCGCGGGCCCGCACGCACCGCGCCCCCCGGGCCACGCCCCGCACGCCGCCTGGCCGCCTGGCCGACCTGACGCACTGACCGGCGGCCCGGCGCCGCCCCCGCCGGCCGCTGCGAGACTCGCGGCATGGACCATCCCCCGCAGCCCGTGCCCGCGCCGCGGCGGACCGGCCGGGTGCCGTTCGCGCTGCTGGCCTGTGTGCAACTGCTGCTCAACGCCTCGGTGTCGGTGACCTTCGCCGCCGGGCCGGCCATGGCGCGGGAGCTCGGCCTCGGCCGCATCGACCTGGTCCTCGACAGCTCCGCCTACGGGCTCGCCTTCAGTGGGCTCCTCCTGTTCGGCGGCCGCCTCGCCGACCGGGCCGGCCCGCGCCGCCTGTTCTGCCGGGGCACCGCCCTGTTCGCCGCCGCCTCGCTGGCCGCGGCCCTCGCGCCCGCCGCGCCGTTCGTCCTCGGGGCCCGCTTCCTCCAGGGCTGCGGCGCCGCCATGGCCGCCCCCGCCGCCATGGCCCTGCTGCGGGCCGTCCACCCCGAGGGCCCGGCGCGCTCCGCGGCCCTGGCCCGCTGGGGACTGCTGAGCAGCCTGGGCGCCGCCGCCGGGATCGTCCTCAGCGGGCTCCTCACCTCCTGGCCGGGCTGGCGCTGGAGCTTCGGCGTGCTGGGGGCCGTCGCCGCCGCGGCCCTGGTCCTCGCGCCGCGCTTCCTGCCGGCCGGGGCCGCGCCCATACGGGTCCCCCCGGACCTGCCGGGCGCCGTCCTCGGCACGCTCGCCCTGTGCTCCCTCGGATACGGCCTCGTCATGGCCGGCCCGCACGGCTGGACCGCCGCCGCCGTCCTCGGCCCGCTCGCGCTCGGGTCGGTGCTGCTCGCCGCGTTCGCCGCCGCCGGGCGGCGGTCGCCGGCCCCCCTGCTGCCGCCGGGCTTCCTCGCCTCCCGCCGCAGGGCGACGGCCCTGGTGTGCGCGATGCTCGGACCGGCGATCGGCGCGAGCACCGCCTTCCTCCTCGCGCTGTGGTTCCAGCAGGAGCGCGGCTGGTCCGGGCTGCAGAACGCCCTCGCGTTCGTCCCGTACAGCGCGGTGCTGGTCGGCGTCGGCTTCGCCGCGGGGCGCACCGTCGCCCGCCTCGGGGTGCGCACCGTCGCGGCGGGCGGGCTCGCGGCGATCGCCGCCGGGCTGTTCCTGATCGGCGGGGCGGGGCTGCGTACGGGCTCCGAGGCCGCGGTCCTCGCCGGGCTGGCGGTCCTCGCGGCCGGCAGCGGCACCCTCGTCTCCGCGGCCGTCGTCGGCGCCGTCGGCACCGTCCCGGACGGGCAGTCCGCCCTGGCCGGGGCGGTCGTCAACACGGCGATCCTCGCCGGCCCCACCGCCAGTCTCGCGCTGACCACCTCCGCCGCGGAGGCCCGCACCGCCGCCCTGCTCGCCGCCGGCGACCCGCAGGCCGCGACCGGCGGGTACGCCTTCGCCTTCGAGGCGGCCTGCGCCGTGTTCCTCCTGGCCGTCCCCTGCGCCCTGTACGGGCTCCGCCCCGGCCGCGGGGGGACGCTCCCGGGTCTTGTATGCAGCGCAGCAGCCGGGGGGCCGCCATGCCGGAGCAGTCGAACGGGTCCGCCCGCACCGCGGGGGAGCTGCGGGCGAGGCTCGCCTCGCTCGGGGCCCGCTGGACGGTGCTGGAGCACCTCGCGGACGGAGAGCTGCTGCCGCGGCCGCCGCTCGGCCTGGATCCCAAGGTGGAGCCGACGACCGCCGCCGAGGCCGGCACCGTCGACCTGCGCGCCTTCGCCGGCCGGCCGAGCGCCAACCCGCACCTGACCCGGCGCCGCGCCGCGCACGGCCTGCTCGGCCCCGGTCCCGGCCCCGGCCGCGGCCCGCTGCCCGGGGCGCGGCCGGCCGCGGTCGACTGGCGCGGCCGCTGGGGCCGGCCGTGGCTGACGAAGGTCAAGGACCAGTCCCCGTGCAGCTCCTGCGGGGCGTTCGGCGCGGCCGGCCTGGTCGAGTCGATGGCCCGGATCGAGCACTGCGTGTGGGCGGAGCGCTCCCCGGGCGACGTCCACGACGGGCTGCGCCTCGCCTGCGGGCAGGGCTGCGGCCCGGAGACGGCCCTCGACTGGATCCGGGAGAACGGCGGCATCGCCGACCCGGACTGCTGGCCGTACTCCCCGCCCCCGCCGTCCGTTCCCGCCGACCGGCAGGCCGGCTGGCGCGCCGAGTACACGCCCGGTTGGGACCGGTCGGGCCGGACCGTCCGCATCGGCGGGTACGTCCGCCTCGGCGACGTCGAGCAGCAGAAGGTCTGGCTCGACACCGTCGGCCCGCTCACCGCCTGCCTCGACGCGGACGACGACTTCCCCGCGCTCGGCGCGGGCGTCTACCACCGCACCGGCGGCCGCCCCGCCGGCGGGCACTGCGTCCTGGTCGTCGGCTACGACGACGCCGCGGGCTGCTGGCTGTTCAAGAACTCGTGGGGGCCGCACCACCACGTCGGCGGGTACGGCCGGATCGCGTACGGGGAGTCCGGTGTCGACCACTGGGCCAAGTGCGGGCTGACCGGCACCGACGTCGACCCGTGGTCCAGGCGCCGGCTGCACTCCGGCAACGTCTACGAGAGCGGCAACGGGCGCGCCCACCGCAACTTCGAGATGGTCGCCACCGCCGGGGGCGGCCGCCTGCGGCACTGGTGGCGCGAGGGCGACGCCCCCTTCCCCTGGGCCCGCGCCGCCCTCTTCGCGGGGGACGCCTCCGGGCAGCCCGCCTTCACCGGCTCCACCTACAACCGCAACATGGAGACCCTGCACGTGACGACCGGCGGCCGGCTGCGCCACTGGTACTTCGAGCAGTCCGCCGGGTCCTGGCGCGACGGCGGCGCGTTCGGCCCCGGCGACGCCGCGGTCGGCTCCACCCCGGCGCTCATCCAGAGCGACTACGGCAAGCCCGGCAACTTCGAGGTCGTCGTCCGCACCGCCGACGGCCGCCTGAACCACTGGTGGCGGATCAACGGAGCCCCCTGGACGTGGAACGACGGCGGCCGTTTCGCCTCCGGCATCGCCCACTGCGGGCCCGCCCTCGTCCAGACCCGCAGCCGCTGCCTGGACCTGGTCGCCGCGCGCACCGACGGCCGGATGCAGCGGTGGTGGCGCGACGACCCGCACGGCTTCACCTGGCGGCCCGGCGAGGTCTTCGGCAGCGGCGCCGCCTCCGCCCCCTGCATGATCGAGGGGCAGGACGGGGCCGCCGACGAGGACACCGCCGGTACGTACGAGCTGTGCGTCGCCGTCGCCGGCGGCCGCGTCGAGCACTGGCGGCGCAGCGCCGCCGCCGGGTCCGCCTGGAGCCGCAGCGCCGTCTTCGGGCACGGCGTGCAGGCCGTCACCGGGATGCTCCAGGGCAGCTTCGGCTTCAACCTGGAGGCCGTCGTCCTGCGCACCGACCGCCTCCTCCAGCACTACTGGCGGGACGGGGCGGGCTGGCACGAGGGGCGGGTGATCGGCCCCGCCTGAGCGGACGGCGCCCGTCCGGCCGTACGAGGGCCCCGTCCGCTCGGGGACGGCGGGGGTCAGGCCCGGCGCCGGCCGATCAGCCGGTGCTGCACCGCCTCCAGCGGGCCCCGCTCGAAGCGCCGCAGCCACAGCACGGACCCGGCGGCCAGCGCCGCCGACACCGCCGCCCACAGTCCGATCACCCACCAGGGCCCGCTCCCGGCGAGCCGGCCGGCGAGGCCCAGTCCGAAGCCGTAGCAGACCAGCATGCACAGCACGTTCTGGCCGACGTACGCGGACAGCGCCGTCCGGCCGATCGCGCCCAGCGCGCCCGCCCCGGGGACGGTGAAGCGGTCGAGGGCCCAGCCGATGAGGCCGATGTAGCCGACCGCGACGAGCGGCGCGACGGCGTAGCGCCCGAGGAAGAAGAAGTCGTCCCCGCCGAGCCAGGCGGCCGCACCGAGCGGCAGGCCCGCCCCGAGGCCCCAGCGGGCCATCCGGCCGCGGATGCGCCGCCCGGCGTCGGTGGCCGCGAACGCGCCCGCCCGGTAGAGGCGCACGCCCAGCAGGAAGAGGAAGACGAGCAGGCCGAAGGTGGCGACGGGCTCGATGCGCAAGGCGAGGGCGTTGTCGAGGCGGAAGCGGACCTGGTCGGCCCAGCCGCCGTCGGCGTACAGGGCGACGGCCTCCGGGTCGGGCCGGCGGTCCTCTCCGTCGGGGGAGGCCGCGAGGGCGAGGGTCAGCAGGCCGACGAGGAGGAGGTGCAGGCCGCCCGCCGTCCACATCACCGCGTTCCGCACCCGCTCGGATCGGGCCAGCAGCCAGGCCGTCAGCAGCGCGGTGACGGCGTACCCCATCAGCACGTCCCAGGCGAAGACGAGCACGAAGTGGACCGTGCCCTCCAGGAACAGGAACGCCGCCCGCCGCGGGTACCGGCCCGGCCACGGCTCGCCGCGGCGCGCGGCGGAGTCGTACTGGATGGCCAGCCCCACGCCGAACAGGACGGTCAGGAGGGCGAGGAACTTGCCGTCGGCCAGGAAGCGGAACACGGACTGGGCGATGTTCGCGGCCGAGGGGTCCGCGAGCGGATCGGGGACGTCCAGACCGCCTTGGAGCACGCCCCACTCGGAGCCGGGCGCGGCGAAGATCCAGACGTTGGTCATGAGCGTGCCGAGGATGGCGGCGCCGCGCAGGACGTCCAGCAGCGGAAGCCGGGTCGCGGTCACACGGCTCCCGGGAAGGGTGGTGGTGTGTGCCATGGCTCAAGCGTCCCGGCGCGCCCGGCCCCGTACCTCGTGCAGGTGGAGGAAGCGGAGGTACATCCTTCGATGCAGCGGAGCGGGCCCGTTCTCGTCCGCATCGTGGAACGCCATACGCATGTATGGCACATGTATCTATGCTGTGCGCATGCCCGCCCCCGCCCCGGCCACCGCGCCGGTCGCCGCGCCGGTCGCCGCGCCCGCCTCCGCGCCCGTCGCCGCGTCGGCCGCCGACCGCGTCTACCGGCACGTCAAGGAGCACGTCCTGGACCGCCGGTACGAGGGCGGCACCCTGCTCACCGAGGGCGGCCTAGCCACCGCCGTGGGCGTCTCCCGCACCCCGGTGCGGGAGGCGCTGCTGCGCCTCCAGGCGGAAGGGCTGCTCCGGCTGTACCCGAAGAAGGGCGCGCTGGTCCTGCCGGTCTCCGCACAGGAGATCGCCGACGAGCGCCTCCAGCCGGTCCAGCAGCGCGGGCGGCGCGGCCGCGGGCCTGGTGGTGCTCGTCCCGCTGGTGCTGTTCCTGCGGGACGGCCCGGAGGGCGCCGGGGCGGGCCCGGCGGCCGCCGCCGCGGTGCCGGGCGCCGGGCGGGCCGGGTTCGTCCG
>NZ_RPSE01000233.1:0-9766 GCF_003949955.1 Streptomyces sp. WAC05292 | reverse complement strand
GCCCTGACCCTGACGGCCGCGGCCCGCTGACCCCGGCGCCCGGCCTCGGCCGGGCGCCGGGGTCAGCGGGCCGCGGCCGTCAGGGTCAGGGCATGGTCCAGCGCCTGCAGGAGGCGGCCCGTCGTCGCCCGGTCCCGCACCGCCAGGCGCAGCCAGTCGCCGTCCAGGCCCGGGAAGGTGTCCCCGCGGCGGACCGCGAAGCCCAGCGCCCGCAGCCGCATCCTGACCTGCGCCGCCGCGGCCACCCGGATCAGGACGAACGGCCCGCGGGCCGTCCCCGCCACCGTGACCTCCTCGAACTCGGCGAGCCCGGCCAGGAGGTGCTCCCGGTCCGCCTCGATCTGCCGGGCCGCGGCCTCCGCCTCCGCGAGGGCCGCCGGTGCCACGCACGCCTCCGCCGCGACGAGCGCGGGCGTCGACACCGGCCACAGCGGCTGCGCCGCCTCCAGCTGCGCGACCACCTCCGGCTCCGCCAGCACGTACCCGATCCGCAGCCCCGCCAGGCCCCATGTCTTGGTCAGGCTCCGCAGCACCACCAGGCCCGGCACGTCCGTGCGGCCGGCCAGGGCCTCCGGCTCCCCGGGCACCGCGTCCATGAACGCCTCGTCCACGACGAGGATCCGGCCCGGGCGGGCCAGGGCCGCCAGCGCGGCCGCCGGGTGCAGTACGGACGTCGGGTTCGTCGGGTTGCCGACGACCACCAGGTCCGCCTCCTCCGGCACCGCGGCCGGATCCAGCCGGAAGCCGTCCTCCGGCCGCAGCAGGACCCGCTCCACCCGGTGCCCCGCGTCCCGCAGCGCCGCCTCCGGCTCGGTGAACTGCGGATGCACCACCACCGGCCGCCGCACGTCCAGGGCCCGGGCCAGCAGGACGAACGCCTCCGCGGCCCCCGCCGTCAACAGCACCCGGCCGGCCGGCAGCCCGTGCCGAGCCGCCACCGCCGCGCGGGCCGCGCGCCCGTCGGGGTATGCGGAGAGACCGCCGAGCGAAGCCGCGATGCGCTGCTTCAGCCACTCCGGCGGCATGTGCGCCCGTACGTTCACCGCGAGGTCCACCAGCGATCCGCCGTCGTCGCGGACCTCGGCGTCGCCGTGGTGGCGCAGGTCGTGTGCCTGCGCCGTCGCCACCGCGCAGGTCGCCGCCACCGAGCGGCGCTTCGGCACGAGGAGTTCACCGCCCGTCGCGAGCGCCGCCGCCTCCGCCACCGAGGGGGTGCCGGCCGCCTGCCGGGCCGTGTCCGAGGGGTGCGGCACGGCAATGCCCGCCAGCTCCTCGGCCGGGTAGCTGAACAGCGGCACGCCGAAACGTTCCGCCGCGCCCGTGATCCCGGCCTCGCAGGCCTTCGACTCCACCGTCGCCAGCGCCTTCACCGCCCCGGCCGCCAGTCCGGCCCCGCGCAGCGTCTCCTCGACCAGGGCGCAGACCTCCGCGACGGACACCCCCGCCCGGCCGCCGACCCCGACCACCAGCTGCGTCGCGTTCTCACCCATCGGGCTCCTGCCCCTTCCCGGTCGTCAATCGTGCGTGGACCGCGGCCCGCGCGCTCGCGTGCACGCGCGGCCGGCAGTCGGTATCCAAGGGCGCATGGCCGTGATCGTGGCGCTGGGCGCGTTCCTGATGACCCTGGCGGGCGGGTGGACGGCGCAGCGCGTCACCGACCGCCGCCACCTCGTACTGGGCCTCGCCGGCGGGCTGATGCTCGGCGTCGTGGGCCTGGACCTGCTGCCGGAGTCGCTGGAGGCGGCGGGCCGGCCCGTGTTCGGCGTACCGCTCGCTCTGCTGCTCTTCGTGGGCGGCTTCCTCGTCGCGCACGTCGTGGAACGGCTCCTGGCGGTACGGCAGGCCGCACACGGCGCGCCGGGCGGCCGCAACGGCGGCAACGGGGCGGACGGCGGGGACGGTGTCGTCGGCCGCGCCCCCCAGGTCGGGATGACGGCGGCCGCCGCGATGGTCGGCCACAGCCTCGCCGACGGGGTGGCCCTCGGCGCCGCATTCCAGGTCGGCGGCGGCATGGGCACCGCGGTCGCCCTCGCCGTGGTCACCCACGACTTCGCCGACGGGTTCAACACCTACACCCTCACCCGGCTTTACGGAAACGCCCGCAAGCGCGCCCTGCTGATGCTCTTCGCGGACGCCGCCGCCCCCGTGGTGGGCGCGGCGTCCACTGTGCTGTTCACCCTTCCGGAGGAACCGCTCGGGGCGTACCTGAGCTTCTTCGCCGGCGGGCTGCTCTACCTCGCGGCCGCCGAGATCCTGCCCGAGGCGCACCACCGGCACCCCGCCCTGTCCACGCTGATGTGCACGGTGGGCGGGGTGGCCGGGATCTGGCTTGTGGTGGGCCTCGCGGGGTGACGTCACCGGTACGCTGCCGCCGCGGCCGTGAAACGCACGGCCACCGACGGCTCCGCCGCCCAGTGGGTGTGCAGGTAGCTGGCGTGCACGCCCCGGTGGACGAAGCCCTCGACGCGCCGCTCCGGGTGCGTGAACCCCCACGCCGGGGCGGGGCCGGCGCCCGGCTCGACCACCGTGCGGTGGAACTCGTGGCCGCGCAGCCGCGTCCCCGCCGCGGCGAGCGGGCTGTCCGACACCGCGACCGCCTCGCGGTAGCCGAGCGTCAGCCGCCGGGACATCACCGCGTCGGCGTCGAGGACCCCGCACATCGGCCGCCCGTCCAGCGACCGCGCCAGGTACAGCAGGCCCGCGCACTCGGCGGCGACCGGCCCGCCGGCCGCGGCGAAGCCGGCGACGGCCTTGCGCAGCGGCTCGTTGGCGGCCAGCTCCGGGGCGTACACCTCGGGGAAGCCGCCGCCGACGACCAGTGCGGACGTCCCCTCGGGCAGGGCCTCGTCGGCCAGCGGGTCGAAGGGGACGACCTCGGCTCCGGCCGCGGCGAGCAGCTCCGCGTGCTCGGCGTACGAGAACGTGAACGCGGCCCCGCCGGCGACGGCGACGACGGGCCGCCGCCCGGGGCCCGGGGCGGGCGCGCCGGCGGCAGCCGGTGCCGCGGCCGCCGAGGCCACGGCCCGCTCCGGCGACCACGCCGCGCAGTCCAGCGGCGGCGCCGACCGGGCCAGCGCCAGCAGCGCCTCCAGGTCGCAGCCGGCCCGCACCTGCTCCGCCAGCGCCGCGACCGACGCCACCGCGTCCGCCCGCCGCTCCGCCACCGGTACGAGCCCCAGGTGCCGCGACGGCGCCGAGACCTGCGGCGCCCGCCGCAGGACGCCCAGCACCGGCATGCCCGCCTCCTCCAGCGCCTCCCGCAGCATCGCCTCGTGCCGGTCGGAGCCCACCTTGTTCAGGATCACCCCGCCCAGGCGCACCTGCGGGTCGAACGAGGCGAAGCCGTGCACCAGCGCCGCCACCGACCGGGACTGCGACGACGCGTCGACCACCAGCACCACCGGCGCCCGCAGCAGCTTCGCCACCTGCGCCGTCGACGCCAGCTCGCCGCGCCCCGCCGCCCCGTCGTACAGGCCCATCACGCCCTCCACGACCGCCAGGTCGCAGCCCGCCGCCCCGTGCGCGAACAGCGGAGCCACCAGCTCCGGCCCGCACATGTACGCGTCGAGGTTGCGCCCCGGCCGGCCCGTGGCGAGGGCGTGGTACCCGGGGTCGATGTAGTCGGGGCCCGCCTTGTGCGGGGACACGGCCAGGCCGCGCCCCGCGAAGGCCGCCATCAGCCCCGTCGCGACGGTGGTCTTGCCGCTCCCCGACGACGGGGCGGCGATCACCAGGCGGGGGACGGCGACGGCGTGCGAGGTCACCACTCGATGCCCTTCTGGCCCTTCTGGCCGGCGTCCATCGGGTGCTTGACCTTCGTCATCTCGGTGACCAGGTCGGCGAACTCCACCAGCTTCTCCGGCGCGTTGCGGCCCGTGATGACCACGTGCTGGGTGCCCGGCCGGTCGCGCAGCACCTCGATGACCTCGTCGACGTCGATCCAGCCCCAGTGCAGCGGGTACGCGAACTCGTCCAGCACGTACAGCCGGTGCGTCTCGGCGGCCAGGTCGCGCTTGACCTGCTCCCAGCCCTCCTTCGCCGCCTGCTCGTTGTCGAGCTGGGCGTCGCGCTGCACCCAGGACCAGCCCTCGCCCATCTTGTGCCAGACGACGGGGCCGCCCTCGCCGGAGGCGCCGAGCACCTTCAGCGCGTTCTCCTCGCCGACCTTCCACTTCGCCGACTTGACGAACTGGAACACCCCGATCGGCCAGCCCTGGTTCCAGGCGCGCAGCGCCAGCCCGAACGCCGCCGTCGACTTGCCCTTGCCGGGCCCGGTGTGGACGAAGACGAGCGGGCGGTTGCGGCGCTGGCGCGTGGTGAGTCCGTCGTCGGGGATGACGGTCGGCTGTCCCTTCGGCATTACGCGGCCTTCCTGTTGGTGAGCGGTGACGCGGTCGCCACCGATGTGCGTACGTCCTTCACGAGCCCGGCCAGCGCTTCGGCCCGCAGCCCGTCCAGCGTGACGGCCGGCCCGCCCAGGTCGGCGGCCAGCACCCCGGCCAGCCCCAGCCGGACCGGCCCCGACTCGCAGTCCACGACGATCGACGCCACCCCGTCCGCGGCCAGCAGGCGGGCGCTGCGCGCCGCGACCTCGCGGGCGTCCCCGCCGAGGGCGCCGGCCGAGGTGGCCCGCCCGTCGGTGACGACCACCAGCAGCGGGCGGCGGCTGGGGTCGCGCAGCCGCTCCACCCGCAGCACCTCCCGCGCCTTCAGCAGGCCCGCGGCGAGCGGGGTGCGGCCGCCGGTCGGCAACTGCTCCAACCGCACCGCGGCCGCGTCCACCGAGGAGGTCGGCGGCAGCGCCAGCTCCGCGGCCGCGCCGCGGAACGTGACCAGGCCGACCTTGTCCCGCCGCTGGTAGGCGTCCAGCAGCAGCGACAGCACGGCGCCCTTCACCGCGCCCATGCGCTGCCGGGCGGCCATGGAGCCCGACGCGTCGACGACGAACAGCACCAGGTTCCCCTCGCGCCCCTCCCGCACCGCCTGGCGCAGGTCGTCCTTGCGGACGACGAGCCCCCGCCCGGACCGGCCCCGGACCCGCTGGTGCGGGGCCGCGGCCTGCAGGGTGGCGGCCAGGTGCAGCTTCGTCAGCCGCCCGGAGGGGCGCTGCGCGCCCGTCGTCCGGCCGTGCGCGGTCCGGGCGCGCGAACGGCGCCCGGCCGCGCCCTCGCCGAGCCCCGGCACGCTGAACATCCGCGTCCGGAACGGCTCGGCCGCCCGTACGGGGGCCTGCTCGGCCGCCGGCGCCGCAGCGGGGGAGGGGGCGGCGGGCGCGTCCGGCGCCTCGGGCGCCTCCGGGCCCTCGGAGGGGTCCGCCGGCTGCTCGGGAGCGGCCTCGTCGGGAGCCGCCCCGCCGGGACCGCCGCCCTGCGGGGGCACGCCGCCGCCGTCCGGGCCCCCGCCGTCCGGCCCGTCGCCGCCGGGGCCGGGGTCCGGCTCCGGGTCGGGCTGCGGGTCGGGCTCCGGCTCGTCGTCGGGGAAGCCGTCCAGGATCTCGTCGAGCCTGGCCTCGTCCAACCCGGGTGCGTCGAAGGGGTTCCGGCGCCGGCGGTGGGGGAGGGCCAGCAGCGCGGCCTGCCGGACGTCCTCCTTCAGCACCGCCGTACGCCCGGCCCACGCGGCCAGCGCGGCCCCCGTGCGGGCCATGACGATGTCCGCGCGCATGCCGTCCACCTCGAAGCCGGCGCAGACCGCCGCGATCATCAGCAAGGCGCTGTCACCCAGCCGGACCTTCGGCAGCAGGGCCCGTGCGGCCACCACACCGGCCCGGACCCGGGCCTCCTCACCGGCCCAGCGGGCCGCGAAGGCGGCGGGGTCGTCCTCGTAGGCGAGCCTGCGCCGGACCACCTCGACGCGCTGCTCCGGCTCCCGGGAGGCGGCCACCTCCACGGTCAGGCCGAACCGGTCGAGCAACTGCGGGCGCAGCTCGCCCTCTTCCGGGTTCATGGTGCCGACGAGCAGGAACCGCGCCGCGTGCCGGACGGAGACGCCCTCGCGCTCGATGTGGCAGCTGCCCATGGCCGCGGCGTCCAGCAACGAGTCGACCAGGTGGTCATGGAGCAGATTGACCTCGTCGACGTAGAGGATGCCGCGGTGCGCGGCCGCGAGCAGGCCCGGCTCGAAGGCCTTCACCCCGTCGGCGAGGGCCCGTTCGATGTCGAGCGCGCCGACCAGGCGGTCCTCGGAGGCGCCGACCGGCAGCTCCACCATCCGGGCGGGCCGTGCCGTACCGGGGCCCGGCTCGTGGGGCCCGTCGGGGCAGGCCGGGTCCGGGGCGGCGGGCGCGCAGCTGAAGCGGCAGCCGGGTACGACGTCGACCTCCGGCAGCACGGCGGAGAGCGCGCGCACCGCCGTCGACTTGGCCGTGCCCTTCTCGCCGCGTACCAGCACCCCTCCGACCGCCGGGCTGACGGCGTTGAGCAGCAGCGCCAGCCGGAGGTCGTCCTGGCCGACCACGGCCGAGAAGGGGAAGAGGGCGCTGCTCATGAACCGATCACTCCTTCGAGTGGCTTGTCGTCGATGCGCACGCTCGGGCGTCCGGGCAGAACCGGGCCGGCTGCATGCTCTCTGCCCCGGCAGGGCTGACCCTCTGCCGCCCGACCACCGGGCCGAGGTGCTCCGCCGCTCCCCGCGCGTGCGGGGACGGCGGCGGTCACGGTGCCCCCGGCGGGAGGAAGGGCAGGCCCGCGGGGGCGCCGCCCTCGATCAGGCGGAGCAGGGCTTTGGTGTCGGCGTGTTCCTCGATCAGGTCGCCGAGCAGGTCGAGCTGCTTCTCGCGGAGCCCCGCGAAGGACGTGTCCGGGGCCGGGGTGAACCGCCGCCCGGCCGCGGCCGCGACCTCGCGCAGGAAGGCCCGGCGGAACGCGTCCGACTCCAGCGAGCCGTGCCAGTGGGTGCCCCAGACCGCGCCGACCCGGCAGCCGTCCAGGAACGGCTCGCCGCCCAGCACCTCGGCCACGCCGTGGTGGATCTCGTACCCGTCGACCGGCTCGCCCAGCGCCGAGCCGGTCGGCCGGGCCAGCGTCTTCTCCCGCGCGAACCGCACCCGGACCGGCAGCAGGCCGAGCCCGTCCACGGATCCGGCCTTGGACTCGACGTCGTCCTCGATGTGCTCGCCGAGTGCCTGGAAGCCGCCGCAGATGCCGAGTACGGGCCTTCCGGCCGCGGCCCGCCGGGCCAGTTCGGCGGCCAGGCCGCGCTCGCGCAGCCACTCCAGCGCCCGGACCGTGCCGCGCGTTCCGGGGACGACGGCGAGGTCGGCGTCGACGAGCTCCTCGGCCCGGTCCACGAACCGCACGACCACGCCCGGTTCGGCCGCCAGCGCGTCCACGTCGGTGAAGTTCGACATCAGCGGCACCGCGCACACGGCGACCCGCAGGACGTCCTCGCCCACCGGCGGCGTGACCGCCGACTCGCGGCCCGCGCCGCGCAGCGAGACCCGCAGGCCGTCCTCCTCGTCGATGCCGAGCCCGTGGCGGAACGGCAGCACGCCGTACGTGGCGCGCCCGGTCATCGACCGGAGCATCTCCAGGCCGGGCTCCAGCAGGGAGACGTCCCCGCGGAACTTGTTGACGAGGTAGCCGGCGACGAGGGACTGGTCCTGCGCCGACAGAAGCGCCGTCGTCCCGAAGAACGAGGCGAAGACGCCGCCCCGGTCGATGTCGCCGACCACGACGACCGGGAAGCGGGCGGCCCGTGCGATGCCCATGTTCACGATGTCGGTACGGCGCAGGTTGATCTCGGCCGGGCTGCCGGCCCCCTCGCAGATCACGGCGTCATACGTGCCCCGCAGCCGCTCCAGGCAGTCGGTGACGACGCCGAGGAGCTGCTCCTGCCGTCCGCCGTGGTAGCCGCGGGCGCTCATCTCGCCGACCGGCTTGCCGAGCAGGACGACCTGGCTGCTGCGGTCGCTGCCGGGCTTGAGCAGCACGGGGTTCATCAGCGCGGTCGGCTCGACGCCCGCCGCCTGCGCCTGCATGGCCTGCGCCCGCCCGATCTCGGCGCCCTCGCGGGTGACGAACGAGTTCAGCGACATGTTCTGCGCCTTGAACGGCGCCACCTTCACGCCCTGCCGGGCCAGCCAGCGGCAGATGCCCGCCGTGACCACGCTCTTTCCGGCGTCCGAGGTCGTCCCCGCGACGAGGAGACCCCCCGCCGGCCGGCTGCCGCCGCTCATCCGCGCCCCTTCCCCGGGCGCCGCGACACCGCGAACCGCAGTGCGACGCACGCCCCCAGTGCCAGCCAGGTCACGCGCTGCGAGAGCCGCACCGCGCGGTCGATGTCGGCGACCTCGACGGGCCGCCCGTACGCCCCGTTCAGCACGGCCCGGTGCTCGACCCGCCCCTCGTACGCGAGGGTGCCGCCGAGCCGCACGCCGAGGGCGCCCGCGAAGGACGCCTCCACCGGTCCGGCGTTGGGGCTGGGGTGGGCGGCGGCGTCGGCACGCCAGGCGCGCAGGGCCCCACGCCGGTCGGGCCCGGCGGCGACGGCGGCCAGGGCCGTCA
Source organism: Streptomyces sp. WAC05292 (assembly GCF_003949955.1). NCBI lineage: Bacteria > Bacillati > Actinomycetota > Actinomycetes > Kitasatosporales > Streptomycetaceae > Streptomyces > Streptomyces sp. WAC05292. The sequence goes on along the minus strand of NZ_RPSE01000233.1, from coordinate 1,262 downwards.
GCCGGGCCCCGGGCCAGCCGGCGAGGTCGTCGAGGCGGGCGGAGGCCCAGCCGTAGTTGAGGTGGCGGGGCGACTTGTGGCCGACCATCGCGTCGAGCGTGTTCACGGCGCGGAAGGCGGCCAGCCCGGGGACGCCGGCGACGGCCCCCCACACCAGGGCGCCGACGACGGCGTCGGAGGTGTTCTCGGCCACGGATTCGACGACGGCGCGGGCGATCTGCTGCCCGTCGAGGGCGTGCGGGTCGCGCCCGCACAGGTGCGGCAGCCGCTCCCGGGCGACGTCGACGTCGCCGGCGGCGAGGGCGCCGCCGATGGCGCGTGCCTCCCGGCCCAGCGTGGTGCCGCCGACGACGGCCCAGGTGGCGGCCGCGGTCAGGGCGATACGGGCGGCGGCGGGACGGGGGCGTACGGCGCGCGCGGCGAGCGCGCCGAGCGCGGCCGCGCCCCCGGCGCACACCACGGCGTGGGCCACGCCGTTGGACCGCCGGTCGCGCCACAGGGCGCGTTCCACGGCGGCGGCGGCTCGTCCGAAGGCGGCGACGGGGTGCCCGCGGCGCGGATCACCGAGGATCCGGTCGGCGATCAGGCCCGCCGTCGCGCCGTACGCGAAAACGCGGTCGGCACGCATGTGCAGGTATGTCCTCACTCAGGGTCCGCGCCCTGGTTCGACGTGTCCGGCGGCGAGAGTTCCTGGCTCCCGGGGCGCCGGCCGGTACGGGCCGGCCGTGCTCCCCGGTGACAGTGGCGGGACCGCGCCGGATTCGCACCGGACTTCCTCTGCTGCCGCCGTGATGGCTCCGGCAGTCCACCACGCACCGCGATGGCCCGTCAACTTGCCGTTGACCAGCCCGAACGGGGACGTACATACGGGAACTCCCCCCGGGCCGGGCCCGGGGGGAGTGGCTGCGCGTGGGGGCGGTGGTCCCGCGGCCGATCAGGCGACGATCAGGTAGATCCCGTACGCCACGGCGGCGGCGCAGAGCGCGAAGCTGGCATAGGCGCCGGTGCGCGCCAGACCGGCGCTGCCGCCCGCGTCGGTGGCCGCCTCGTGCTTGGACAGGCCCACCATGCCCAGGGTGAACAGGGCGACGAGGGCGACGGTGGCGAAGAGGCTGACTCCGAAGACGGAGCCCAGGGCTGCCCAGTCGATCTTCATGCTGGCTGAACCTTCTCTGCTCGTCAGACCGCGGCGGCGGGCGCCGCGGTCTGACGAGCAGAGAAGGTTCAGCCAGCATGAAGATCGACTGGGCAGCCCTGGGCTC
>NZ_RPSE01000232.1:0-9791 GCF_003949955.1 Streptomyces sp. WAC05292 | reverse complement strand
GCCGCAGAGCTGACCGCCCCGGCGCCCCGGGCGGCCGGCCCGGCATCCGGGCCGGCCGCCCGCGCTACCTTGCCGCCGGGCCCTGCGGGTCCGCGGGATCGGCCGGATGCGGCGCCATCGGCAGCAGCGACGCCAGCCGCGCCTCGCACAGCCGCACCAGCTCCGCGTACGCCTCCGCGCCCATGAGCTCGACCAGCTCCGCCCGGTACGACACGTACACCGGCTGCCCGGCACCGTGCGCCGACGTCGCCGACGTGCACCACCAGTGCAGGTCGTGCCCGCCCGGCCCCCAGCCCCGCCGGTCGTACTCGCCGATCGAGACCTGCAGCACCCGCGTGTCGTCCGGCCGGTCGATCCACTCGTATGTGCGCCGGATCGGCAGCTGCCAGCACACGTCCGGCTTCGTCTCCAGCGGCTCGCGCCCCTCCCGCAGCGCCAGGATGTGCAGCGAGCACCCCGCGCCCGCGGGGAACCCCGGCCGGTTGAGGAAGATGCAGGCCCCCTCCCACCGGCGGGTCTGCCGCTCCCCGTCCTCGTCCTTCTGCACCCACCCGGTGCCGGTGCCCACGTCGTGGAACTGCCACAGCTCCGGTGAGAGCCGGGACACGTGCTCCGCGACCCGCTTCTCGTCGTCCTCGTCCGAGAAGTGCGCGCCCAGCGTGCAGCAGCCGTCCGAGGCCCGGCCGGCCTGGATACCCTGGCAGCCGCTGCCGAAGATGCACGTCCAGCGCGAGGTCAGCCACGTCAGGTCGCAGCGGAAGACCTGCTCGTCGTCCGCCGGGTCCGGGAACTCCACCCAGGCCCGGGGGAAGTCCAGGCCGGTCTCGTCGCCCGGGGCCGCAGCGGGTCCGACCGCCTCGGCCTTCTTGCCGCTCTTGCCGCTCTTGCCGTTCCGGGGCTTGTCGGCCTTCTTGGTGTGTGGCACGCAACCAAGCCTATGCCGCTCTTCGGCCGCCCCCGGCTCCTGCCGCACAGTAGCGTTTCCCCGTATGAGACTCGGTGTCCTGGATGTGGGGTCGAACACGATCCACCTGCTGGTGGTGGACGCGCACCCCGGCGCGCGCCCGCAGCCGGCGCACTCGCACAAGGTCGAGCTGCGGCTCGCCCAGCTGCTCGACGCGCACGGGGCGGTCACCCCCGACGGCATCGAGCTCCTCGTCTCGGCCATCGCCGCAGCGGTGCAGGCCGCCGAGGACAAGGGCTGCGAGGACGTCCTGCCCTTCGCGACCAGCGCCGTGCGCGAAGCCACCAACGCCGACGAGGTGCTGGCCCGGGTCAAGGCCGAGACCGGTGTCGACCTGCCCGTCCTCAGCGGCGAGGACGAGGCCCGGCTCACCTTCCTGGCCGTCCGCCGCTGGTTCGGCTGGTCGGCGGGCCGGCTGCTCGTCCTCGACATCGGCGGCGGCTCCCTGGAGATCGCGTACGGCATCGACGAGGACCCGGACGCGGCCGTCTCCCTCCCGCTCGGCGCGGGCCGCCTCACCTCGGCCTGGCTGCCGGGAGACCCGCCGGAGCCGGCCGACATCCGCGCCCTGCGGCGGCACGCACGGGCCCAGATCGCCCGCGTCGTCGGCGAGTTCAGCCGCTTCGGGACCCCCGACCACGTCGTGGCCACCTCCAAGACGTTCAAGCAGCTGGCCCGCATCGCCGGCGCCGCCCGCTCCGGGGACGGCGTCTACACGCAGCGCGAACTCTCGCGCAAGGCGCTGGAGGAGTGGGTGCCCAAGCTCTCCGGGATGACCGCCGAGCAGCGCTCCACCCTGCCCGGTGTCTCCGAGGGCCGCGCCGCCCAGCTGCTGGCCGGGGCGCTGGTCGCCGAGGGCGCCATGGACCTCTTCGGCATCGACGAGCTGGAGATCTGCCCGTGGGCGCTGCGCGAGGGCGTCATCCTGCGCCGCCTGGACCACCTGCCCACCTGATGCCGCGGCCGCCCCGGCCTTCCCGGCCGCCCCGGCCGGCCGCGGCGGCCGGTCTGCCCCCGGCCGTGCGGGGCCCGTACCCTGTCCCCGTGGCAGAACCCGTCCGAGTCCCGACCGCGAAAGTCGCCCTCTCCACCGCCTCCGTCTACCCGGAGTCGACGGCGACCGCCTTCGAGATCGCCGCGCGCCTCGGCTACGACGGCGTGGAGGTCATGGTCTGGACGGACCCGGTCAGCCAGGACATCGACGCGCTGCGCCGCCTCTCCGACCGGCACGGCGTGCCGATCCTCGCCGTCCACGCGCCCTGCCTGCTGATCACCCAGCGCGTCTGGTCGACCGACCCGTGGATCCGGCTCCGGCGGGCGCAGGCCGCGGCCGAGCGGCTCGGCGCGAGCACCGTCGTCGTCCACCCCCCGTTCCGCTGGCAGCGCCAGTACGCCCGGGACTTCGTCACCGGCATCTGGCGGATGGCCGACGAGACCGACGTCCGGTTCGCCGTCGAGAACATGTACCCCTGGCGCTACCGCGACCGCGAGATGCTCGCCTACGCGCCCGAGTGGGACGTCACCAAGGACAACTACCGGCACTTCACCGTCGACCTGTCGCACACCGCGACCGCCCGCACCGACGCCACCGCGATGGTCGACCGGATGGGCGACCGCCTGGCGCACGTCCACCTCGCCGACGGGAACGGCTCCGCGAAGGACGAGCACCTCGTCCCCGGCCGCGGCACCCAGCCCTGCGCCGAGCTGCTGGAGCGGCTCGCCGCCAACTCCTTCGACGGGCACGTCGTCATCGAGGTCAACACCCGCAGGGCCATGTCCTCAGCCGAGCGCGAGGCCGACCTCGCCGAAGCCCTCGCCTTCACGCGGCTCCACCTCGCCACCTCCCCGGCGCGCCGCCCGTGACCGGGCCCGCACCCGAACCGGGCGGGCGGGCGCAGCCGCCTCGCCGCCGCGGCCCCGGCCGCCCCCGGCAGGACGAGGCCGCCGAGGGCCCCGGCACGCAGGAGCGGATCCGCCTCGCCGCCCGCTCCGAGTTCGCCGCGCGCGGCTACGACAAGACGTCCGTACGCGGGATCGCCAAGGCCGCCGGCGTCGACCCGGCCCTCGTCCACCACTACTTCGGCAGCAAGGACGACCTCTTCGCCGCGGCCGTCGAGCTGACCATGGAGCCGGCGCTCGTCGTCCCCGCCGTCGTCGGCGAGGGACCCGACGGCATCGGCGAGCGCCTTGCCCGCTACTTCCTCGGCATCTGGGAGAACCCCGCCACCCGGGCCCCGCTCCTGGCCGTGATCCGATCCGCCCTCACCCACGAGGCCGCGGCGAAGGTCCTGCGCACCCTGGTGCTGCGGCGCGTCCTGGAGCGGGTCGCCGCCGACCTCGACGTCCCCGACCCCACCTTCCGCGCCGAACTCGCCGCCTCGCACATGGTCGGCATCGCCGTCCTGCGGTACGTGGTCCAGGTAGAGCCCCTCGCGTCCGCCGACCCGGAGGCGATCGTCGCCCTCGTCGCGCCCACCCTGCAGCGGTACCTGACCGAGGACTGACCCTGCCGTCCCGGCATCCGGACCGGCTGTCCGCATCCCGGTCCGGGGGCGTAGCCTCGTAACCGAGCCATATCCGCAGTCGCGGCGGCGCCCCGGCGCCCCCGCACTCATGGGGAGTGAACCCGATGCCCGAGCTGAGGTCCCGCACTGTCACCCACGGCCGCAACATGGCGGGCGCCCGCGCCCTCATGCGAGCGTCGGGCGTAGCGAGCGAGGACATCGGGAAGCCGATCGTCGCGGTCGCCAACTCCTTCACAGAGTTCGTCCCCGGCCACACCCACCTCGCCCCGGTCGGCCGGATCGTCTCCGACGCCATCCGCGCGGCCGGAGCCGTCCCCCGCGAGTTCAACACCATCGCCGTCGACGACGGCATCGCCATGGGCCACGGCGGCATGCTCTACTCGCTGCCCTCGCGCGACCTGATCGCCGACTCCGTCGAGTACATGGTCGAGGCGCACTGCGCCGACGCCCTGATCTGCATCTCCAACTGCGACAAGATCACCCCCGGCATGCTGATGGCCGCGATGCGCCTGAACATCCCGGTCGTCTTCGTCTCCGGCGGCCCCATGGAGGCAGGCCAGGCCACCCTCGTCGACGGCACCGTCCGCAAGCTCGACCTGATCAACGCCATCGTCGACGCGGTCAACGAGAACGTCTCCGACGAGGACGTCCTGCGCATCGAGGAGAACGCCTGCCCCACCTGCGGCTCGTGTTCCGGCATGTTCACCGCCAACTCGATGAACTGCCTCGCCGAGGCCATCGGCCTCGCCCTCCCCGGCAACGGCTCCGTCCTCGCCACCCACACCGCCCGCCGCGCCCTCTACGAGCAGGCCGGCCGCACCGTCGTCGAGATCACGAAGCGGTACTACGAGGACGGCGACGAGTCCGTCCTGCCCCGCAACATCGCCACCCGCGAGGCCTTCGAGAACGCCATGGCCCTCGACATCGCCATGGGCGGCTCGACCAACACGATCCTGCACCTCCTGGCCGCCGCCCAGGAGGCCGGCCTCGACTACGACCTGAAGGACATCGACGCCGTCTCCCGGCGCGTCCCCTGCCTGGCCAAGGTCGCCCCGAACGTCGCCCCCGGCGGCACCTACTACATGGAGGACGTCCACCGGGCCGGCGGCATCCCCGCCATCCTCGGCGAACTGCACCGCGGCGGCCTCCTCAACAAGGACGTCACCACCGTCCACTCCCGGGGCCTGGAGGACTGGCTCGCCACCTGGGACGCCCGCTCCGGCACCGCCTCCGAGGAGGCGATGGAGCTGTGGCACGCCGCCCCCGGATGCAAGCGCTCCGCGACGGCCTTCTCCCAGTCCGAACGCTGGGAGTCCCTCGACCTCGACGCCGAGAACGGCTGCATCCGCTCCGTGCAGCACGCGTACAGCAAGGACGGCGGTCTCGCCGTCCTCAAGGGCAACATCGCCGTCGACGGCTGCGTCGTGAAGACCGCCGGCGTCGACGAGTCGATCTGGACCTTCGAGGGCCCGGCCGTCGTCTGCGAATCCCAGGACGAGGCCGTCGAGAAGATCCTCTCCAAGCAGGTCAAGGAGGGCGACGTCGTCGTCATCCGCTACGAGGGCCCCAAGGGCGGACCCGGCATGCAGGAGATGCTCTACCCGACCTCCTTCCTCAAGGGCCGCGGCCTCGGCAAGGCCTGCGCCCTGATCACCGACGGCCGCTTCTCCGGCGGCACCTCCGGCCTGTCCATCGGCCACGCCTCCCCGGAGGCCGCCTCGGGCGGCACGATCGCCCTCGTCGAGGACGGCGACCGCATCCGCATCGACATCCCGAACCGCTCGATCGACCTCCTCGTCGACGAGGCCGTGCTGGAGGCCCGCCGCGAGGCCCTCGGCGGCGTCTACGCCCCGAAGAACCGCGAACGCAAGGTCTCGGCGGCCCTCCGCGCCTACGCGGCGATGGCGACGAGCGCCGACAAGGGCGCGGTCCGCGACGTCTCGAAGCTGACGGGCTGACGCAGGCACGGCCCGGCCCCGGCCACCGCACCGGCGGCGGCCGGGGCCGGGCCGTCTCTTCCGGATCATGCTCGCCGGGCTCCGCTGGGAGGTCCCCCCCGAGCCCGCGGATCCGAAAGAGACGACCCCGCGCACGCCCGGGCCCGCCGGGCCGCTACCAGGCGGCCGGGTTCGCCGGGTCCGCCGCGAAGACCGTGCCGTCCGGGGCCGAGGCGTAGACGCGGCCTGCCGCCGTGACCGGGGGTGGCAGGGCTGCCGTGAAGGTGTTCGGGGCGGCCGCCATGCGGGGCTTCGTCTGGCCGAGCGGGCGGCCCGCGGCCGCGTCCACCGCCAGCAGGCGGCCGTCCGGCGCGGACAGGAAGACGCGGCCGTCCGCGAAGACCGGCCGGGACGCCACCGCCAGGCCCGTCTCCAGCCGCCACTGCTCCTTCGCCGGGCCGATCGCCGCGAGCCCGCCCGAGGCGCCGAAGGCGTACACGACGCCGTCCGCGCCGACCGACGCCTGCGTCTGGTAGAGCGGGGTGCCGGGGCGCACCCGCTTGACGGCCCGGGTGGCGAGGTCGATCCGGACGACCGCCTCCGTCCTCCCCTCCAGGCTGCTGTCCAGCAGGAACAGCCCGCCCCGCGCCGCCCCGACCGGCTGGAGCAGCCCGGCCGTGCGCAGCTGCCAGCGCACCGCGCCGGTCGCCGGGTCCACCGCGGTCACCCGGGTCGCGGAGCCGTCGCCGTCGGGCACGGCCGCGTACAGGGCGGGCCCTGCCGACTCCTGCACACCGGCCCACCACTGGGTGCCGGTGCCGCCGACCTGCCCGGTCCAGCGGACCGCGCCGGTCGCCGGGTCCAGTGCGGTCGCCGCCCCCGACGCCGCCACGGCGAGGACGTGCCCGCCGGCCGCGACCGCCCGGGCTCCGCCGGGCAGCGGGTGCCGCCACCGCTCCGCACCCGTGCCCGGGTCCCGCGCCTGGAGCAGGCCGGCGCCCGGCGCCGCGGTGAGGACGAGCCCGCCCGCGAACAGGGGGGCCTCCTGCGCGGTCCCGGGTGCGCTCCGGCCGGCGGCCGGCACGCTCCACACGGCCGTCCCGTCCGCCGGGTCGAGCCGGACCGCGGCCAGGCCCGCGCCCGCGCAGTACAGGGCGGTTCCGTCCGCCGCGCACGCGGCGCCCGCACCGCCCTGCGCCGGTCCGCCCGGGGTGACGGCCCAGGGGGCCGGCGACTGCTGCGAGGGTGCGCTCCGGCCGGCGGTGCGGGCGGCCGGGGACTCGCCGCCGTCCGAGCGGGCCGCGTACACGCCGCCCGCCGCCAGGGCGGACGCCGCCAGCACCGCGGCCGCGACGGCACCGCGCCGCCGCGGCCGGCGCCGGGCTGGCCGCCCCGGCCGGCCGGCGCCACCCGGGCCCTCCGCGCCCCGGTCCGCGCCCGGGTCCGCGCCCGGTTCCGGCGCGCGGTTCCGTACGTGCGTGGCGTCCTCGGCGCCGGCCCGCCCCACCGCCTCCGCGGCCGGGCGGGGACGCGGCTGCGGGATGAACGCCTGCGTGTCCTCACCGGTCGGGTACGCGACCGCCCGCACCTCCGCGATCAGCTCCCCGGCGGTGGGCCGGTCCGCCGGGTCCTTCGCCAGGCACCGCGCCACGACCGGCGCGAGCCGCTCCGGCAGCCCGCTCAGGTCGGGCTCGCCGTGCACCACCTGGTACGCGACCAGGTAGTGGCTGTCGGAGTCGAACGGCCCGCGCCCGGTCGCCGCGTGCACCAGCACCGCCCCCAGGGCGAAGACGTCCGCGGCCGGGCCGACCTCGCGGGGCCGCTGGAACTGCTCGGGCGCCATGTAGGGCGGCGTCCCGATCAGCTTGCCGGTCTCCGTGCGCAGCTGGCTGTCCGCGGGCCGGGAGATCCCGAAGTCGATGACCCGGACCCCGTCGGGCGCCATCAGCACGTTCGCAGGCTTGAGGTCGCGGTGGACGACGCCCGCCCGGTGGATGTCCCGCAGCGCCTCCGCGAGCCCGGCCGCGAGCCGCGTCAGCTCGGCGGTGTCCAGGACCCGCTCGCGGACCCGCTCGGCGAGCGTCGGCGCGTCGATGAACAGGGTGGCCATCCAGGGCCGTTCGGCGTCCGGGTCGGCGTCCACGACGGGCGCCGTGAAGGCCCCGCTCACCCGCCGTGCGGCGGCGACCTCCTGGCGGAAACGCGCCCGGAACTCGGGGTCGACCGCATGCTGCGGATGCACGATCTTGACGGCGAGTTTCAGCCCCGACCCGGACGTGGCGAGATGGACGACGCCCATCCCCCCGGAGCCGAGCACCGCTTCGAGCCGGTACTGCCCGGCGTACTCCGGAAAGCCCACCCAGTCCGCACGCCGCGACTGCACCGCTCCACCACCCCCGCCGGAGCCTAGTCGATGGGCCCTACGGCGCCACAAGGTCCTGCTACCCTGCGCGAGTTGCGCACCGCAGCATTTCCGGGGGGAGATCACGCATGTCCGTCGAGAACGATTCCGGCCAAGTCCAGAGCCTGTCGTCCGGCTCCGGCTTCCCGACCTTTCCGGTCGCGCCGGGCTACCGGGTGAACGTCCGCAGCGGGCCGGGCACCAACCACTCCATCGTCCGCGTCCTGCCGTACGGCGCGTGGGTCGGCATCCGCTGCCAGTGCAGCGGAACGACCGTGACGGGCCCGTACGGCACGTCGGACATCTGGGACTGCATCGGGAACGGCGAGTTCGTCTCCGACACGTACGTGAAGACCGGCAGCGACGGCTACGTCGCCGGCGTCTGCGGCTGACCGGCCGGCCGGCGGCCCCGGGGGACGACACGCCCGGGGGCGCCGCCGGCCACCCGTCCGCGGCGTGAGACGCCGCGGCCCGGCCGCGCCGCCGGGGGATAATCGCCGCTGTGAGCGACGACCAGCCCGAGAAGACCCCCGCCGACCCGGCCGCGAAGGCCCCGGCGGCGGCGCCCGCCGGAGGCCCCGAGCCGGAGCCGATCCGCTTCTTCGGCACCACCTGGCTCCACCACGACGGCGGGTACGCCCTGCGCCGGGTCGCCGCGGGCGCCGGGTCGATCGTCACGGCCGCCGCCGCGGCCGTCCTGCTCCGCCTCTCCTACGAGGGCCTGGAGATCGGCGGCGTCGGCTCGTTCCTGAACGTCTCCGTCGTCGTCCTCTTCGCGGTCTGCAGCGCCATCGCCTTCGTCAAGACCTGGGAGTCCTTCGGCCGCCGGCCCGCGCCGTCCTCCGACGAGGCCGCGCTCAAGGGCCTGAAGACCATCGGTTTCATCGGCTCCCTCATCGCGTACTTCCTGCGCTGCTTCGCCGAAGCGCCCGGCGAGGGCCTGCGCCGCGCCGAGTACGAGCGCGCCGTCGCCGATTACGAGCGCCGCCGCAGCTCCCGTACGGGCAACCCGGCCGCGCGCCGCCCCAAGCGACACACGTAGCGCCGCCCACGACCGGGCCGTTGACGGGCGTGCACCCCCAGGAGCAATATTCATCGCATGATGAATAATCGGGGGGCCGGTCCGGCCCCGGACCCCGCCCCCTCGCCCGCGGCCGCGCCTGCCGTCCGCGCCCGCGGCCTCACCGTGCGCCGCGGCCCCGGCCGCACCCCCCGCACCGTCCTCGACGGGATCTCCTTCGACGTCCCCCGCGGCCGCATCACCGGCCTCCTCGGCCCCTCCGGCTGCGGCAAGTCCACCCTCCTGCGCGCGATCGCCGGCACCCAGGCCCACGTCACCGGCACCCTCGACGTCCTCGGCCGCCCCGCCGGCGACCCGGGGCTCCGCTCCCGCATCGGCTACGTCACGCAGGCCCCGTCCGTGTACGACGACCTGACCGTCCGGCAGAACCTCGACTACTTCGCCGCCGTCCTCGACCCCGGCCGCGCCGCAGCCGAGCGCCGCCGCACCGCCGTCACCCGCGCCCTCGCCGACGTCGACCTGGCCTCCCGGGCCGGCGCCCTCGCCGGCGACCTGTCCGGCGGGCAGCGCAGCCGCGTCTCCCTCGCCGTCGCCCTCCTCGGCGCCCCCGACCTGCTCGTCCTCGACGAACCCACCGTCGGCCTCGACCCCGTCCTGCGCCGCGACCTGTGGCACCTCTTCCACGACCTCACCACCGCCCGCGGCGCCACGATCCTCGTCTCCTCCCACGTCATGGACGAAGCCGAGCGCTGCCACGACCTCCTCCTGATGCGCGACGGCCGCATCCTCGCCCAGGACACCCCCGACGCCCTGCGCACCCGCACCGCCGCCGACACCGTCGAAGCCGCCTTCCTCCGCCTCGTCGACGAAGCCGCCGCCCCCGCAGCCGCCCTGGAGCAACCGCGATGACCACCCCCGCCGGAGCCTAGTCGATGGGCCCTAC
>NZ_RPSE01000231.1:0-9821 GCF_003949955.1 Streptomyces sp. WAC05292 | reverse complement strand
GAACCGGCGGAGCCGGCGCTGCCGGCTCCGCCGGTTCCGTCCCGCCGTTCGATCCCGCTGAATCTGTCACTGCGGCCCCTCCGCCACTGCACGGTCGACATCCGCCGGGTCGAGTGCCGGTGCTCCCGCCCGCAGCCACAGAAAGTACTCGACGTTGCCCGAGGGCCCGGGCAGCGGACTGGCGGTCACCCCGAGCACGCCGAGGCCGAGCCGGGCCGCCTGCGCGGCGACACCGCGCACCGCCTCGGCCCGCAGCTCGGGGCTGCGGACGACGCCGCCGCTGCCCAGGCGCTCCTTGCCGACCTCGAACTGCGGCTTGACCATCAGGACCAGGTCGGCGCCGGGCGCGCAGCAGGAGACGAGCGCCGGCAGGACCAGTCCGATCGAGATGAACGACAGGTCTCCGACGACGAGGTCGACGGGGACGCCGTCGATCTGCTCCAGGGTCAGCTCGCGGACGTTGGTGCGGTCCTTGACGGTGACCCGATCGTCGCTCTGGAGCGACCAGGCGAGCTGTCCGTAGCCGACGTCCACGGCCATGACGTGGGCGGCGCCGGCGCGCAGCAGCACGTCGGTGAAGCCGCCGGTGGAGGCGCCGGCGTCGAGCGCCCGGCGGCCTTCGACGACGAGCCCGAGCGGCCGGAAGGCTGCGAGCGCGCCGGCCAGCTTGTGCCCGCCCCGGGAGACGTACTCGGGGTCGCTGTCGTCCTTGAGGACGACGAGGGCCGCGCTGGTCTCGACCTGGGTGGCCGGCTTGGTCGCGGTGGTGCCGCCGACGGTGACGCGGCCCGCGGCGATCAGCTGGGCGGCGTGCTCGCGCGAGCGGGCCATGCTGCGGCGTACCAGTTCGGCGTCCAGGCGGCGGCGTGCCACTCCTGCCACGTTCGGTTCAGCTCCTGTTGTCGTTCGGTCCGGGGGCGGGCGGTGCGTCCAGCGCGGTCAGCGCCTCGCGCAGGCCCCTGTGCACATCCTCGTACACGGCGGCGTGCCCGTCCGCCGGGAGGTGGTCGGCGTCCGCGAGGCGCTCCAGGCGGGCGTCGACCTCCGGGTGCCCGGTGGGCGTGCGGACGACGCCCAGCGGCGCCGGCGCGGCGGGCTCCGCCGGGTCCGCGGGCTCCGCCGGGTCCGCGGCGGGCTCCGGGGGTGCGGCGGCGGCTTCGTCGGTCATGCCCCGACGCTACCCCGAAGCGCGCGGGCGCCGCCGCACCTCCCTGCGGTACGGTCGAGATCACGATGGCTACGATCGATGAGTGCCGAGCCGCACTCGACCGACTCTCCGACAACCTGGCGCGGGCCGACGGCGACGTGCGCGGTGCGGCCGCGCTCGACCGCTCCCTGAGCTGCCACGTCACCGACCTGGACCGCACCTTCACGGGCCGCCTCGACGGGGGCCGGATCCGGGTGGAGGGCGTCGCGGCGGGCCCGCCGGCCGGCAAGGCGGACATCCGGCTGGCGATGACGGGCGACGACCTGGTGGCGCTGGTCGCGGGCGAGCTGAATTTCGCCCGCGCGTGGGCCTCGGGCCGGGTCAGGCTGGAGGCGGGCCTGCGCGACCTGCTCCGGCTGAAGAAGCTCCTCTGACGGCGGCCCGCCCGCGGCCCCCGCTCAGGCGCCGGCGGCCGCCTCCGCCGCCGCGGGCGCGGGCGCGGCCTGCCTCCGGGACGGCTTGCGGGCGGCGGGAATGACCAGGGGCGTGCCCGTCTCCGGATCGTCGATGATCTGGCAGCGCAGCCCGAACACCCTCTCCACGAGTTCCGCGGTCACGACCTCGGCCGGCGGGCCCTGCGCGATGACCTTGCCGCCGCGCAGGGCGATCAGGTGCGTGGCGTAGCGGGCGGCGTGGTTGAGGTCGTGCAGCACGGCGACGAGGGTCCGGCCCTGGTTCTCGTGCAGTTCGGCGCACAGGTCGAGCACGTCGATCTGGTGCTGGATGTCCAGGTACGTCGTCGGCTCGTCCAGCAGCAGCAGCGGCGTCTGCTGGGCGAGCGCCATCGCGATCCACACGCGCTGCCGCTGCCCCCCGGACAGCTCGTCCACCGTGCGGTCGGCGAGCTCGGCGACGCCCGTCGAGGCCATCGACTCCAGGACGACCCGCTCGTCCTCCTGCGACCACTGCCGCAGCAGCCCCTGGTGCGGGTAACGGCCTCGGGAGACGAGGTCGAAGACGGTGATCCCGTCCGGCGCGACCGAGGACTGCGGGAGCAGGCCGAGGGTCTTGGCGACCTTCTTCGCCGGCAGGGAGCCGATGGCGTGCCCGTCGAGCAGCACCTGCCCGGCGGACGGCTTCAGCATCCGCGACAGGGCGCGCAGCAGCGTGGACTTGCCGCAGGCGTTGGGGCCGACGATCACCGTGAACGAGTTGTCGGGTATCTCCACCGACAGGTTCTCGGCGATGACCCGCTGCTCGTAGCCGAGGGTCACGTTCTGCGCGGACAGCCGCTGCACGTGCGTACTCCTTGAGTTCGTCATATACGTCCCGCCCTGCGCTCGGTGACGAGCAGCCAGAGCAGATAGGCGCCGCCGACCAGCCCGGTCAGCACGCCGACGGGCAGCTGGTCGGCGCCGAAGGCCCGCTGCGAGGCCCAGTCGGACAGCAGCAGCAGGACGGAGCCCATCAGCGCGCCGGTGGCCAGGTTCGACCCGGGCGAGCGGGTCAGCCGCCGGGCCAGCTGCGGTGCGGCCAGCGCGACGAAGCTGATCGGCCCGGCGGCGGCCGCCGCGGCGGTGGTCAGCAGGACGGCCGCCAGCATCAGCAGCATCCGCATCCGCTCGACCCGGACTCCGAGGGCGTACGCGGCGTCGTCGCCCATCTCCGCGATCCGCAGCGCCCGCCCCTGGGAGAGGACGAGCGGGAACAGCACGGCGCAGGTGCCCAGCAGCGGCCACACCTGGCTCCAGTCGCGGCCGGCCAGCGAGCCGGTCAGCCAGACCATCGCGCGGGTCGCCTCGATGAACTGGGCCTTGGTCAGCAGCCACTGGATCCCCGCGATGAGCATCGCGGAGGCGCCGATGCCGACCAGCACCAGCCGGTAGCCGTGGATGCCGCGCTTGTAGGACAGCACGTAGATCAGGACGCCGGTGACCAGGCCGCCCACGAGGGCGCCGCCGGCGACGGCCGTCGCGCCGCCCTTGAACAGGACGATCACGAGGAGCGCGCCGACGACCGAGCCGTACCCGAAGCCGAGCAGGTCCGGGGAGCCGAGCGGGTTGCGCGAGACGGACTGGAAGACGGCGCCGGCCATGCCGAGCGCGGCGCCCACGAGCAGCGCGACCAGGACCCGCGGCAGCCGCAGGTCGTTGACGATGAAGTCCTGCGCGGGGGTGCCGTTGCCGAGGAGGGTCTGCACGACGTCCGCCGGGGCGATCTCGAAGTCGCCGGTGCCGATCAGCACCACCGACAGGGCCGCCGCGGCGGCGGCGAGGAGCAGCCCGGTCAGCAGCGCCCGCGGCTCCGCCCGAAGGGACAGCCCGCCGGGTGCGCGCACGGTCCGGGAGCGGGACCGCGTCCGGCCCGTGGGGAGTTCGACGGTCACAGCTGGGCCATCCTCTTGCGCCGGACGAGGTGGATGAAGACGGGGCCTCCGATGAGCGCGGTCACGATGCCCACCTGGAGTTCGGCGGGCCGGGTGACGATCCGGCCGACGACGTCCGCGCCGAGCAGCAGCACCGGCGACAGGACCGCCGAGTAGGCGAGCACCCACCGCATGTCGGGCCCGGTGATCAGGCGGGCGAGGTGCGGGATCATCAGCCCGATGAAGACGATCGGACCGCAGGCCGCCGTCGCCGCCCCGCACAGGAGGGTGATGGCGACCATGGCCCCGATGCGGGTGCGGGTGAGGTTCGCGCCGAGGGCGCGCGCCGTGTCGTCGCCCATGGACATCGCGTTGAGCGGGCGGCCGAGCGCCGCCGCGAGCAGCGCCCCGGCGAGCAGGAAGGGCGCCACCTGCCGGACGGTGTCCATGTTGGCCGAGGCCAGCGAACCGACCGTCCAGAAGCGGAGCTTGTCGAGCGCCTTGCTGTCCAGCAGCTGCACCGCGTTGATGTAGCCGACCAGGGCGGCACTGGCCGCGGTCCCCGCGAGCGCCAGCCGGACCGGGGTCGCGCTGCGGCTGCCGCCGAGCACGTACACGACGACGGAGACGGCGGCGGCGCCGAAGAGCGCGAACCACACGTACTCGGTGAGGGTCGAGGCCCCCAGGAAGCTGATGGCGGACACGACTGCGGCCGCGGCGCCGGCGTTGACGCCGAGGATGCCGGGCTCGGCCAGCGGGTTGCGCGTCAGCGCCTGCATGACGGCCCCGGAGAGGCCGAGGCCCAGGCCGACCATCAGCCCGAGGATGGTCCGCGGGACGCGCAGGTCCCGGACGACCACGTCGGAGGTGGTCCCCGAGTAGTGGAAGAGCCCGTGCCACACCTCGTCGAGGGGCATCTGCTTGGCGCCGACGGCGATGCTCGCCACGAGGACGAGCGCCAGCACCGCCAGGGCGGCCAGCAGGCCGGCGGCGCGCGCGGCGTGCCGCTTGCGGATGGCTGCGGCGCCGGGCGCCGCGCTCTGTTCGGGAGGACTCTCGACCAACACGCGGTTAGGTTAGCCTAGCCTCCGCGATTTTCGGCCATCGAAGGCCGCCCGACCCTGCGCTCACGCACACGGCGCCCGCTGTCCCGCTACAGCCCGGTGCGGTCCAGTGCCGCGGCGGCGTCGAGGGTGCAGGAGCCGTCCCCAGCGGCCGTCCAGGCCGCCGCGCACAGCGCCCGCAGCCCGTCGACCGGGTCGCCGGCGCCGTCGAGGCGCAGGGCCCCGTCCGCCGCGGCCGCCGTCCAGCCGCCGCACCGGAAGCCGTCCCCGGCCGCCTCCACCTCCGGCTGTCCCGTCAGCAGGCCGCGCAGGTCGCGGTCGACGTACGTGGGCCGGTGGCGCGGCTCGGCCCGCAGCAGCTGCGCGCCGTCGGCGATGCCGGTGAGGACGAGCAGCGAGTCGACGCCCCCGTTGAACGCCCCCTCGATGTCGGTGTCCAGCCGGTCCCCGACGACCAGCGGCCGCCGCGCCCCGGTCCGCAGGACCGTCTCCCGGTGCATCGGGGGCAGCGGCTTGCCGGCGACCTGCGGCTCGGCGCCGGTGGCGATCCGCACGACCTCGACCGCCGCCCCGTTGCCCGGCCCGATACCCCGCGCCTGCGGGATCGTCAGGTCCGTGTTGGAGGCGAACCACGGCACCCCGCGCCGGATCGCGAACGAGGCCTCCGCGAAGCGCCCCCAGGGCAGTTCGGGCCCCCCGTAGCCCTGGACGACCGCGGCGAGTCCTTCCTCGTCGGCGGATTCGACGGGCTCCAGGCCGCGTTCGCGCAGCGCGACCCGCAGCCCCTCCCCACCGATCACCAGCACCTTCGCCCCCGGCTCCACCTGCTCCGAGATCAGCCGGGCCACCGCCTGCGCGGAGGTGATCACGTCGTCGGCGCCGGCCGGGATGCCCAGCTCGCTCAGGTGCGCGGCGACCGCGTCCGGGGTGCGCAGCGCGTTGTTCGTGACGTACGCCAGGTGCATCCCGCCGTCGCGGGCGGCGGCCAGCGACTCCACCGCGTGCGCGATCGCCTCACCGCCCGCGTAGACCACGCCGTCGAGGTCGAGCAGGGCCGTGTCGTACGCCTCGTGGAGGCTGCGCTCGCTGCCCGCCGGAATGGTCCTGATCCGCCGCGTCATCGTGTCCGCTCCCTCTGTCCGCCCGGCCCGATCGTCTCTGACCGAATCCTGCCGCATGTGCTCCGAGATCTTTTCCACACGATCATCCCGCATGCCGAGACGCCCCTTACCATGCACCAATGACCACCTCTGCCACCTTGCCCACCGGGCTGCGCCTGCTCCCCTTCCCCGGTCTGCGCTACGTCCCGGAACGCGTCGGCAGCCTGGCCGCGGTCACCTCTCCGCCGTACGACGTGGTGGTGCGCCCCGACGGCGTCGACTACCTGGAGTCGGCCGATCCGCACAACATCGTCCGGCTGATCCTGCCGCAGGCCGACACCCCCGCGGCCCGGAACGAGCAGGCGGCGCGCACGCTGAGGGACTGGCTGGACAAGGGGGTGCTGAGCGCGGACCCGGAGCCGGCGCTGTACGTGTACGAGCAGCGCAAGGGGCCGATGGTGCAGCGCGGCCTGATCGGCGCGCTGGCCCTGTCGGCGGCGGAGGCGGGCGTGGTGCTGCCGCACGAGGACGTCATGCCGCACGTCGTGACGGACCGGGCCGGGCTGATGCGCGCCACTTCGGCGAACCTGGAGCCGTTGCTGCTGACGTACCGCGGCGGGGATGCGGGCGCAGGGGCGGCGGAGGTCGTGGAGCGGACGGCGCTGGGGGCGCCGCTGCTGGCGACCACCACCGAGGACGGTGTCCGGCACCGCCTGTGGGCGGTCACCGACCCGGCCGAGCAGGAGGCGGTGGCCGCGGACCTGGGCCGCCGTCAGGCGCTGATCGCGGACGGGCACCACCGCTGGGCGACGTACCTGCGCCTGCAGGAGGAGCACCCGTCGCCGACGGACTGGGATTTCGGGCTGGTGCTGCTGGTGGACACGGTGCGCTACCCGCTCCAGGTGCGGGCGATCCACCGGATGCTGCGCCGGCTGGCTCCGGCGGATGCGCTGGCCGCGGTGGAGGGCTCGTTCCGGGTGCGCCCGGTGGAGGGCCCGCTGCCGCTGGCGCTGGAGGCGCTGGCGGATGCCGCGGAGCGCGGCAACGCCTTCCTCGTCGCCGGGGACGGCTCGTTCCACCTGGTGACGGATCCGGATGCGGGGCTGCTGGAGCGCACGGTCCGCCGGGACCGGCCGGAGGCGTGGCGCCGGCTGGACGCGACGGTGCTGCACGCGACGCTCCTGGACGCCGTGTGGCGGATCCCCGACACCCCCGACCAGATCACCTACATCCATGACGCGGCGGCGACGGTGGAGATGGCGGAGCGGCACGGCGGGACGGCGGTGCTGCTGCATCCGGTGCGGGAGGAGGTCGTGCGGGGGCTGGCCCGGCAGGGCGTGATGATGCCCCGCAAGTCGACCTCGTTCGGTCCGAAGCCGGCGACGGGCCTGGTCCTGCGCAGCCTGGGCTGAGGCCCGAGGAGACGCCGGAGGGCGGCACCCCGGTCGGGGTGCCGCCCTCCTGTCGTCGGGTCCGGGCTCAGGCGCCGTCGCCCGGGCGCTCCGCTTCCCCGTCGCGGCGGGCGCCGGTTTCGGCGTCGGCGTCGGCGTCGGCCTCCGGGGCGTCGAGCGGCTCGTACTCGTCGTCGTCCTCGTCGTAGTACTCGGCCTGGTCGGCGGCGCGCTCGGCGGCGGCCACTTCGGCCGGGTCCTGGCCGTCGTCGCCGTCCTCGTCCTCTTCGACGGCCTCGTCGAGGGCGTCGACGAACTCGACGCCGTCGATCTCGGCGAGGCGGTCGGAGGCGTCGGTGGCGCCGTCCTTGTCGGCCTCGACGGTCTTGGCGAACCATTCGCGGGCCTCGTCCTCGCGGCCGGCGGCGAGGAGCGCGTCGGCGTACGCGTAGCGCAGGCGCGCGGTCCACGGCTGGACGGAGGAGGAGGCGAGCTCGGGGCTCTGGAGGGTGACGATGGCGGCGTCGAGCTGGCCCATGTCGCGGCGGGCGCCGGCGGCGACGAGCCGCATCTCGACCTGGCCGGCCTTGTCGAGCTTCTGCACCTCGGGCTCGCCGGCCATGGCCAGGGCGCGCTCGGGGCGGCCGAGGCCCCGCTCGCAGTCGGCCATGACGGGCCACAGCTCGACGGAGCCGGTCATGCGCTTGGCGGCGCGGAACTCGGCGAGGGCCTCGCTGTACTTCTGCGTGGCGTACGCGGCGAAGCCGGCGGCCTCGCGGACGGCGGCGACGCGGGAGGCCAGGCGCAGGGCGATCCGCGCGTAGGCGTACGCCTGCTCGGGGTCCTCATCGATGAGCCGGGCCACCATGACGAGGTTCCGGGAGACCTCCTCGGCGAGCCCCTTGGGCAGGCTCAGGAGCTCCTGGCGGACGTCGGCGTCGATCTCCATGCCGGTGACGTCCTCGTCGATGGGGAGGCGCTTGACGGGCTCGCGGTCGCGGTCGCCCCGGAAGTCCCGGTCCCCGCGGTCGCCGCGGTAGCCGCCGCGGTCGTCGCGCCCGCGGTAGCCGCCGCGGTCGCCGCCCCGGTCGTCACGACGGGGGTAGGAGGGACGGTCGCCCCGGTCGTCGCGGCGGAACCCGCCGCGGTCGTCGTCCCGGCGGAACGAGGGACGGTCGCCGCGGTCGCCGCGGTCGTCGCGGCGGAAGGGCGGCCGGTCGCCGCCGCGGTCGTCGCGGCGGCCGTACGAGGGCCGGTCGTCGCGGCGCGGGTACGAGGGACGCTCACCGCGGTCGTCACGGCGGAAACCCGGACGGTCGCCACCGCGGTCGTCACGGCGCGGGTAGGAGGGACGGTCGCCCCGGTCGTCGCGGCGGAAGGGCGGACGGTCGCCGCCCCGGTCGTCACGACGGGGGTAGGAGGGACGGTCGCCCCGGTCGTCGCGGCGGAACCCGCCGCGGTCGTCGTCCCGGCGGAACGACGGACGGTCGTCGTCGCGCCGCGGGTAGGAGGGACGCTCACCGCGGTCGTCGCGGCGGAAGGGCGGCCGGTCGCCGCCGCGGTCGTCGCGGCGGCCGTACGAGGGCCGGTCGTCGCGGCGCGGGTACGAGGGACGCTCACCGCGGTCGTCGCGGCGGAACGGCGGACGGTCGCCGCCCCGGTCGTCGCGGCGCGGGTAGGAGGGACGGTCGCCCCGGTCGTCGCGGCGGAACCCGCCGCGGTCGTCGTCCCGGCGGAACGAGGGACGGTCGTCGTCGCGCCGCGGGAACGACGGACGGTCGTCGCGGCGGAAAGGCGGACGGTCGCCACCGCGGTCGTCGCGGCGCGGGTAGGAGGGGCGGTCGCCGCCCCGGTCGTCACGGCGGAACCCGCCGCGGTCGTCGTCGCGGCGCGGGTACGAGGGACGCTCCCCCCGGTCGTCGCGGCGGAAGGCGGGACGGTCGTCGCGACGCCCATAGGAGGGGCGGTCGCCGCCCCGGTCGTCACGGCGCGGGTAGGAGGGACGGTCGCCGCCCCGGTCGTCACGGCGGAACCCGCCGCGGTCGTCGTCGCGCCGGCCGTAGGAGGGGCGGTCCCCCCGGTCGTCGCGGCGGAAGGGCGGACGGTCTCCACCTCGGTCGTCACGACGGAAACCGCCGCGGTCGCCACGGTCGCCGCCGTGCGAACGGCCGCCGCGGTCGTCGCGGCGGAAACCGCCCCGGTCGCCGCCACGGTCGTCACGGCCCCCGCGGTAGCCGCCCCTGTCACCGCCGTCGTTGCGACGAGGCTCGCGCTCCGGACGATCGTCGGGAGAGTTGGACATGGGTGTGACTCCTGTCTTCGGGGTACCGCTAGTCATTCTCGCGCAACCTACCCCCGGCCGCGCTTCGACATATTGAAGAGAAAAAACAAAAAGGGCCCGTGGTCCAGCGTTGAACGCTGGACCACGGGCCCTTTGAAAGATTGTTCGGCGGCGTCCTACTCTCCCACAGGGTCCCCCCTGCAGTACCATCGGCGCTGAAAGGCTTAGCTTCCGGGTTCGGAATGTAACCGGGCGTTTCCCTAACGCTATGACCACCGAAACCCTATCGGTTTCGAGCGAACAAGCACACTCTGTAGTTGTGTTCCAGCTCTAGAAACCGGCAACTGTTCGTTGCTTCAGAACTAACACAGTGGACGCGAGCAACTGAGGACAAGCCCTCGGCCTATTAGTACCAGTCAGCTCCACCCGTTACCGGGCTTCCACATCTGGCCTATCAACCCAGTCGTCTACTG
>NZ_RPSE01000230.1:0-9839 GCF_003949955.1 Streptomyces sp. WAC05292 | reverse complement strand
TCCCTCACCCCCCACCACGCTCGCGAGGAGTACACGTGCGCGCCTCTGCCCGCATATCCCCCAAGCTCCGCCGCCGCCTGCTGGTTCCGGCCAGGGCGGCCGGAACCAGCAGGCGGCGGCGGAGCTTGGGGGATATGCGGGCAGAGGCGCGCACGTGTACTCCTCGCGAGCGTGGTGGGGGGTGAGGGATTTCCTCACGCTGGCGCGAAGCTTATGTGTCCATGTCATGCCTGTGACAAGACCTGTGTGTAAAAGATTTGTTGCTTGTGAGGCGTGAGGGGTGCCTGGTCTGAACCAAGCACCCCCCGCATGCCGTAAAATTGACGGTCTGTCAGTAAACGATCAACGGACCGGGCTCCACGTCCGCTCCACCTTCTGCGTGCCGCTCAGGGTCCGGTACGAACGGGTCCAGGACGCCCCCGCGTCCTGCCGGCGCTTGTCGGACACGACGTAGTAGTCCATCTGCGACCGCTCGGCCGTCACGTCCAGCACTCCGTACCCGTGCGAGTCCATGTCGAGCCACTTCACGTGCCAGTTCGCCGCCTTGATGGCGGCCTCCGCCGCCAGGGAGGCCGTGTGCGCCGGCACGTGCAGCATGTCGTCGATGTTGTCCGACGTCACCGAGGTGACGACGAACTCCGTGGCGGCCGTCCCCGAGCCCGGGTAGGTCGCCATGTTCACCGGGACGTCGTTGGCGAAGGCCATGTGGATGTCACCCGTCAGGAACACCGTGTTCCGGATGTTCCGGTCCCGCAGGTGCGCCAGCAGCTCCTTGCGGTCGTCGGTGTAGCCGTCCCACTGGTCCGTGCTGATCGCGATGCCGCCCTCCGGCAGGCCGAGGAGCTTCGCCAGCGGCGCCAGCAGGTGCGCGGGCAGCGAGCCGAACGCCAGCGGCGAGATCATGACCGAGGTCCCGACGAGCTTCCAGGCGGCGTCCGAACCCGCCAGCCCCGCCTTCAGCCAGTCCAGCTGCGCCCGCCCCGTGATGGTGCGCTCGGGGTCGTCCACCGCGCCGCTGCCCACCTTGGCCTGCTGGGAGCGGAAGCTGCGCAGGTCGAGCAGGTGCAGGTCGGCGAGGGAGCCGAAGCGCAGGCGGCGGTAGACGGTGCCCGCGGTGGAGGGCCGCACCGGCATCCACTCGAAGTAGGCCTGCTTGGCGGCGGCCGCGCGGGCAGCCCAGTCCCCCTCGGTACCCGGCGTGTGGTTCTCCGCGCCGCCCGACCAGGCGTCGTTGGCGATCTCGTGGTCGTCCCAGATCGCGACGACCGGGTGTGCCGCGTGCAGGGCCTGGAGGTCGGCGTCCGTCTTGTACCGGCCGTGCCGGACCCGGTAGTCGGCGAGCGTGGTGATCTCGTGCCGCGGCTCGTGGGGGCGGACGGTGTACTTGGCCTCGGGGTAGCCGCCGCTCGCGTACTCGTAGACGTAGTCGCCCAGGTGCAGGACCGCGTGCAGGTCGGCGCGGGCGGCCAGGTGGCGGTAGGCCGAGAAGTACCCGGACTCCCAGTTGGCGCAGGAGACCACGCCGAAGCGGACCCCGTCCGTACGGGCGTCGTGGCGGGGCGCCGTGAGGGTGCGCCCGACCGCGGAGACCGCGGAGCCGGCGGTGAACCGGTAGAAGTAGGCGGTCTGCGGCGCGAGTCCGCGGACGTCGGCCTTGACGGTGTGGTCGGCGGCGGCCGTCGCGGTGACGGTGCCGCTCGCCACGACGCGGGAGAACGCCCTGTCCTCGGCGACCTCCCAGGCCACCGGGAGGGCCGGGCCGAGGCCGGAGCCGGGCACCGCCTCGGGGACGGGGGTGACGCGGGTCCACAGCAGGACGCCGTCGGGGAGGGGGTCGCCGGAGGCGACGCCGTGGAGGAAGGCGGGGCCGGCGGATGCGGCCGCGGCGGGCGCGGCGCCCAGGGCCGCCGCGAGCGGCGTGAGCGCGGCCGTGGCCGCCGCCGCCTTGACGACCGTACGGCGGCGGGGAGTCGCCGCCGCGGCGTGGGAGGTGAGATGACTGGTCACGGATCATCATATTACTGACGGGTATCATCGTGAGTACACACCTCGGACGGCAACGGGCGGGCGAACTCCAGGAGTCCGCCCGCCCGTTGGGAGGGAGGGGTGGGCGTGCCCGCCGCGGCGGGCACGCCGGGGCTCAGCCGGCGAGGGCCTTGTCCACGGCGGCCGTGAACTCCTCCGCCGTCATCTTCAGGCCGATCTCCTTGCCGTCCATCTTCAGCGCGGGGGTGCCCTTCACGCCGGCCTTGTCGAACTCCTTGGACAGCTCGACCGCCCAGCGGTTGTAGGTGCCCTCCTCGACGGCCTTCTTGAACTCGGCGTTCCCCTTGAGCGCCGGGACCTGGTCGGCGATCTTCAGCAGGTAGGCGTCGTCGCTGAACTTGTCGTCCCGCTCCTCCGGGTGGTTCTCCTTGGCGTACAGGGCGGTCTTGTACTCCAGGAACGCCTCCGGGCCGACGTTCAGTGCGGCGCCGAGCGCGCTCAGCGCGTTCTTCGAACCGCTGCCGCCCAGGCCCTTGTCCAGGAAGGTCGCGCCGACGAACTGCAGCTTGTACTTGCCGGCGTCCAGGTCCTTCTTTATCTGCGGGCCGACGCCCTGCTCGAACTGCGAGCAGACCGGGCAGCGGGCGTCCTCGTACAGCTCCAGCGTCTTCTTCGCGTCGGCCTTGCCGAGGACGACGGTCGTGCCGTTCTCGCCCGAGGTGTTCTTCGGGGCGGTCAGCGCCGCCGTCGCCGCCTTCTCCCACTCGTCGGGCTGGTTGGCCTGGACGACCATCCAGCCGATCCCGCCGGCCAGCGCGAGGGCGGCGACGACCGCGCCCGCGACCGTCGCCTGGCGGCGGACCTTCGCCTTCTTCGCCTGCTTCTCGCGCTCGGCGCGCAGCCGCTCGCGGGCCGCCGCCTTGTTCGCCTGGCTGTTGCGTGCGCTCATGGTGTTCTCCGTGGGGTGTGGTGCCGATGGGGAAAGGGGTCGTGCCGTACGGGGTCAGGCGCGCGCGAGCGCGCCGCGTACGGGAGGCCCCCTGAGCCCCACGGAGTGGACGGGGAAGCGGGTTCGGGCGCCGCGGCCCGCCCGGTCGGGGCGCGGCCCGCGCCCGGGGCGGCCGGCCCGCACCGCCGCGGAGGCCGCGGCCAGCAGCAGCGGCCGGAACGCCGAGGCGGCCGCCGCCCGCAGCAGCTGCGCCAGGGCCCGCTCGCCGTGCCGCAGCCAGACCGCGGCCAGCAGGCCGACCGAGATGTGCGCGCCGAGCAGCAGCCACGGGGTCCACGGCTCGGGCGAGGCCAGCAGCGCTGCCGGGTCGCCGGCGGCCTCGGTGACCTCGGCCAGCGGTCCGCCGAGCGGCTCGCCGCCGCACAGCTCGTGCAGGCCGAGCGCGCGCAGCGGGCCGGACACGGGACCGCCGGCGGGCCCGTAGCAGACGTGCTGGCCGGCGGTGAAGACGGTGTCGGCGGCCAGCTCCAGCGGGACGAGCAGGGCGGCGATCGGGCCGAGGCCCCGCTCGCGGCCCGCCAGCGGCCAGGCGATCACGAAGACGGCCGCGAAGGCCCCGGCCGCGAGGACCGGCGGCAGCGGCACCCGGGACATCAGGACGTGCGAGCCGGCCGACAGCAGCACGACGAGCGCGCTGAACAGCGCGACGCGCAGCGCCCTCGGTCCTGCCCCTGACATCTCCATCGCGGCGAGTCTGCCACGACTCCCTGTGAAACCGTGCCCCGGGCTTCGCGCCGGGGGAGACCTACGGCCGGATCCGGCCGTTGCGGAAGAGGTCGACGAAGATCTGGTGGTCGGCGCGGGCCCGGGCCCCGTAGGCGTGCGCGAAGTCCACGAGCAGCTCCGGGAAGCCCTCCTCGTCGGCGGCGATCGCGCTGTCGATGGCCCGCTCGGTGGAGAACGGCACCAGGGTGTGGCCGCTGCCGGCCTCGTCCGCCGCGGCGTGCATGGTCGCCGTCGCCCGGCCCAGGTCGGCGACGACGGCCGTGATCTCCTCCGGGTCGTCCAGGTCGGACCAGTCCAGGTCCACCGCGTACGGCGAGACCTCGGCCACCAGCTGCCCGGCCCCGTCCAGCTCGGTCCAGCCCAGCCACGGGTCCGCGTGCGCCTGGAGGGCCCGCTGGGAGATCACCGTGCGGTGGCCCTCGTGCCGGAAGAAGTCCCGGACCGCCCGGTCCGTGACGTGCCGCGAGACGGCCGGCGTCTGCGCCTGCTTGAGGTAGATCACGACGTCGTTCTCCAGGGCGTCGCTGTGCCCCTCCAGCAGGATGTTGTAGGAGGGCAGGCCCGCCGAGCCGATGCCCACGCCCCGCCGGCCCACGACGTCCTTGACGCGGTAGGAGTCCGGGCGCACCAGCGATTCGTCGGGCAGGGTCTCCAGGTAGGCGTCGAACGCGGACAGCACCTTGTACCGGGTCGCCGCGTCCAGCTCGACGGTGCCGCCGCCGGGAGCGAAGCGCCGCTCGTGGTCGCGGATCTCCGTCATCGACTCCAGCAGGCCGAAGCGGGTCCGGGAGCGGGCCGCGCGCAGGGCCGCCAGCAGCGGGCCCCGCGAGGTGTCCAGGGTGAAGGAGGGCGCCTCGCCGTCGGAGGGGCCGGCGGCCAGGACGCCGATCCGCTCACGGTAGGCGGCCGCGTACACCCGGACCAGGTCGCTGATCTGGGTGTCGCTGAGCGCCTTGGTGTAGCCGATCAGGGCGACGGAGGCCGCGAACCGCTTCAGGTCCCAGGTGAAGGGGCCGACGTAGGCCTCGTCGAAGTCGTTGACGTTGAAGACCAGGCGGCCGCCCGCGTCCATGTACGTGCCGAAGTTCTCGGCGTGGAGGTCGCCGTGGATCCAGACGCGGCCCGTCCGGTCGTCGAGGTAGGGGCGCCGGCCCCCGCCGGCCCGGCCGGCCCACTCGTGCTCCAGGTCGGCGTAGAAGAGGCAGGCCGTGCCGCGGTAGAAGGCGAAGGCGGAGGCGGCCATCTTGCGGAACTTGACCTGGAAGGCCGCCGGGTCCGCGGCGAGGAGCTCGCCGAAGGCGGTGCCGAAGACGTCGAGTATCTGCTCGGCGCGCTGTTCGTTCGTCGTCTCGGGGACCGCCATGGCGGGTTCCTCCTGGTGCACGGGCTGGTACGGGTTCCGACCGGGTGGACGCGCGAGCGGAGCCCCTGGTTCTGCAACGCCCGACCGTACCGCCCGCCGCCCCGGATGCGCGCCCCGCGCGACGTAGGATTCGAAGCTGCCCCCTGTCCCGAGCCCCAGCCCCCAGGAGTACAGCGCCGTGGCCAAGACGCCGTTCACGCACCTGCACGTCCACACCCAGTACTCGCTGCTGGACGGTGCCGCGCGGCTCAAGGACATGTTCAACGCCTGCAATGAAATGGGCATGACGCACATCGCCATGTCCGACCACGGCAACCTGCACGGCGCCTACGACTTCTTCCACTCCGCGCAGAAGGCCGGGATCACCCCGATCATCGGCATCGAGGCGTACGTCGCCCCCGAGTCCCGGCGCAACAAGCGCCGCATCACGTGGGGCCAGCCCCACCAGAAGCGGGACGACGTCTCCGGCTCCGGCGGCTACACGCACAAGACGATCTGGGCGGCGAACAGCACCGGCCTGCACAACCTCTTCCGCCTCTCCTCCGACGCCTACGCCGAGGGCTGGCTGACCAAGTGGCCCCGCATGGACAAGGAGACCATCTCCCAGTGGTCCGAGGGCCTGATCGCCTCCACCGGCTGCCCCTCGGGCGAGGTGCAGACCCGGCTCCGGCTCGGCCAGTTCGACGAGGCGCTCAAGGCCGCGTCCGACTACAAGGACATCTTCGGGGAGGGCCGCTACTTCCTGGAGCTGATGGACCACGGCATCGAGATCGAGCGCCGGGTCCGCGACGGGCTGCTGGAGATCGGCAGGAAGCTCGGCATCCCGCCGCTGGTCACGAACGACTCCCACTACACGTACGCGCACGAGGCCGGCGCCCACGACGCCCTGCTCTGCATCCAGACCGGCAAGAACCTCTCCGACCCCGACCGCTTCAAGTTCGACGGCACGGGCTACTACCTGAAGTCCACCGACGAGATGTACGCCATCGACTCCTCGGACGCCTGGCAGGAGGGCTGCGCCAACACGCTGCTGGTCGCCGAGCAGGTCGACACCGAGGGCATGTTCCAGTTCCGGAACCTCATGCCCAAGTTCGACATCCCGGAGGGCTACACCGAGGTCACCTGGTTCCGCGAGGAGACCATGCGCGGGATGCACCGCCGCTTCCCCGGCGGCATCCCCGAGGACCGCATGAAGCAGGTCGAGTACGAGATGGACACGATCATCTCGATGGGCTTCCCCGGCTACTTCCTCGTGGTCGCCGACTTCATCATGTGGGCCAAGAACCAGGGCATCGCGGTCGGCCCCGGCCGCGGCTCCGCGGCCGGCTCGATCGTCGCCTACGCGCTCGGCATCACCGACCTCGACCCCATCCCGCACGGCCTGATCTTCGAGCGGTTCCTCAACCCCGAGCGCATCTCCATGCCCGACGTCGACATCGACTTCGACGAGCGCAGGCGCGTCGAGGTGATCAGGTACGTCACCGAGAAGTACGGCCAGGACAAGGTCGCCATGATCGGCACCTACGGCACCATCAAGGCCAAGAACGCGATCAAGGACTCCGCGCGCGTCCTCGGCTACCCCTACGCCATGGGCGACCGGATCACCAAGGCCATGCCCGCCGACGTCCTCGGCAAGGGCATCCCGCTCTCCGGCATCACCGACCCCGCCCACCCCCGGTACTCCGAGGCCGGCGAGGTCCGCGCGATGTACGAGAACGAGCCGGACGTGAAGAAGGTCATCGACACCGCCCGCGGCGTCGAGGGCCTGGTCCGCCAGATGGGCGTGCACGCCGCCGGCGTGATCATGTCCAGCGAGAAGATCACCGACCACGTGCCCGTCTGGGTGCGGCACACGGACGGCGTCACCATCACCCAGTGGGACTACCCGAGCTGCGAGGCGCTCGGCCTGCTGAAGATGGACTTCCTCGGCCTGCGCAACCTCACGATCATGGACGACGCCGTCAAGATGGTGAAGGCCAACAAGGGGATCGACATCGACCTCCTGGCCCTCCCGCTCGACGACCCCAAGACCTTCGAGCTCCTCCAGCGCGGCGACACCCTCGGCGTCTTCCAGTTCGACGGCGGCCCCATGCGCTCGCTGCTGCGCCTGATGAAGCCCGACAACTTCGAAGACATCTCCGCCGTGTCCGCGCTCTACCGCCCGGGCCCGATGGGCATGAACTCGCACACCAACTACGCCCTGCGCAAGAACGGCCAGCAGGAGATCACCCCGATCCACCCCGAGCTGGAGAAGCCGCTCGAAGAGGTGCTCGCGGTCACCTACGGCCTGATCGTCTACCAGGAGCAGGTGCAGAAGGCCGCGCAGATCATCGCCGGCTACTCGCTCGGCGAGGCCGACATCCTGCGCCGCGTCATGGGCAAGAAGAAGCCCGAGGAGCTGGCCAAGAACTTCACGATCTTCCAGGCCGGCGCCCGGAAGAACGGCTACAGCGACGAGGCCATCCAGGCCCTCTGGGACGTCCTGGTCCCCTTCGCCGGCTACGCCTTCAACAAGGCCCACTCCGCCGCGTACGGCCTCGTCTCCTACTGGACCGCCTACCTCAAGGCCAACCACCCCGCCGAGTACATGGCGGGCCTGCTCACCTCCGTCAAGGACGACAAGGACAAGTCGGCCGTCTACCTGAACGAGTGCCGCCGCATGGGCATCAAGGTGCTCCCGCCGAACGTGAACGAGTCCGAGTCGAACTTCGCCGCCCAGGGCGACGACGTGATCCTCTTCGGCCTCACCGCCGTCCGCAACGTCGGCCAGAACGTCGTCGACTCGATCATCAAGACCCGCAAGTCGAAGGGGAAGTTCTCCTCCTTCCCCGACTTCCTCGACAAGGTCGAGGCCGTCGTCTGCAACAAGCGCACCGTCGAGTCGCTGATCAAGGCCGGCGCCTTCGACGAGATGGGCCACACCCGCAAGGGCCTCGTCGCCCAGCACGAACCCATGATCGACAACGTGGTGGCGGTCAAGCGCAAGGAGGCCGAGGGCCAGTTCGACCTCTTCGGCGGCATGGGCGAGGAGGACAGCGGCCAGCCCGGCTTCGGCCTCGACGTCGAGTTCTCCGACGTCGAGTGGGAGAAGTCCTACCTGCTCGCCCAGGAGCGCGAGATGCTCGGCCTCTACGTCTCCGACCACCCGCTCTTCGGCCTGGAGCACGTCCTGTCCGACAAGACGGACGCCGGCATCTCCCAGCTCACCGGCGGCGAGCACTCCGACGGCGCCGTCGTCACCATCGGCGGCATCATCTCCGGCCTCCAGCGCAAGATGACCAAGCAGGGCAACGCCTGGGCCATCGCCACCGTCGAGGACCTGGCCGGCTCCATCGAGTGCATGTTCTTCCCCGCCACCTACCAGCTGGTCTCCACCCAGCTCGTCGAGGACGCCGTCGTCTTCGTCAAGGGCCGCCTCGACAAGCGCGAGGACGTCCCCCGGCTCGTCGCCATGGAGCTGATGGTCCCCGACCTGTCCTCCGCCGGGACCAACGCCCCCGTCGTCCTCACCATCCCCACCGTCAAGGTCACCCCTCCGATGGTCACCCGGCTGGGCGAGATCCTCCGGCACCACAAGGGCAACACCGAGGTGCGGATCAAGCTCCAGGGGCCCCGCAGCACCACCGTCCTGCGCCTGGACCGGCACCGGGTCCAGCCCGACCCCGCCCTCTTCGGCGACCTGAAGGTCCTCCTCGGACCGTCCTGCCTCGCCGGATAGCCCCGCGGGGCCGCAGCGCCGCGAAGGGCGCGCCCGGAGGTACCGGGCGCGCCCTTCGCGCGTACGCGTCGCAGCGCGGCGTCAGTTGTGGCCGAAGCGCCTCTGCTTGCCCTTGCGCGCCATGTCCATCGGACTCGGCGCCGAGGAGTGCGCCTCGGCCGGCGAATCCGCCGTGCCGCGCGAGGCCTCCGGACCGGACGATCGCGACGGCTGCTTGGCGGGGGTCTTCTGGTTCTTGTTCTTGGCCATGGTGGAACCTCCGTGAGGGTCTAGGGGCCAGGACCGCATTCACACTCACACAGCGCCACAGACCGCGCATTTTGGATCTTTCACCGCACAACCGGACAGACGCTCCGGATCCGCCACGCCGATGATCGAGTTCCGGCCGTCAAGCCCCGTGCCGTCGGGCAGACTCGGGGAAACCCGAGGAAACCCGAGGACCCCCACGGAAGAGGTGGAACGCGTGGACCGCTGCGTCGTCCTGGTGGACGCCGGCTATCTGCTGGGCGCCGCCGCCAGCCTTCTCGCGGGCGAGCCCTCCCGCTCCCGCATCACCGTCGACCACGCCGCCCTCATCCAGGCCCTGCGCGAGCGTGCCGAAGCCGACACCCGGCAGCCCCTGCTGCGCATCTACTGGTTCGACGGCGCACCCGACCGGGTGCCGCAGCCCGAGCACCGGCGGCTGCGCGTCATGCCCCGCGTCACCGTCCGCCTCGGCGCCCTGACCCGCAGCGACGGCCGCTGGGCCCAGAAGGGCGTCGACGCCGCCATGCACGCCGAGCTCACCGAGCTCGCCCGCAACCGGGCCTGCTCCGACATCGTCCTCGTCACCGGCGACGGCGACCTGCTGCCCGGGCTGATGTCCGCCAAGGAGCACGGCGTCGCCGTCCACCTGTGGGCCGTCCAGGCCGCCGACGGCGACTACAACCAGTCCGAGGACCTCGTCGCCGAAGCCGACGAGCGGCGCGTCCTCGACCGGGCCTGGATCACCCGGGCCGTCCGCGCCAAGGACCTCGCCGGGCTCTGCTCCCCGCCGC
>NZ_RPSE01000022.1:0-39856 GCF_003949955.1 Streptomyces sp. WAC05292 | reverse complement strand
GATCAGCAGCGCGAGGGGGAGGAGGACGGGCAGGAGCGCCGCTCCGGAGCGTCGCTCCTGCCCGTCCTCCTCCCCCTCGCGCTGCTGATCGTCGCGGCGGTGGGCGTCGGCTCGTGGCTGCAGTTCAGCGAGCGGCAGGCGGGCGACACGGTGTACACCGACGGATCCCGTGCCCCCGACCGGGTGGACGTGGAGGCCGTCGTCCAGCGCGTCGACGCCGTGGCGAGGGAGCTGGTGCTGCGCGTCTGGGTGACCCCGCGCGGGGCGCTCGGCGAGGCGGAGGGGACCGCCCCCGCGGCCGACCTCGAACTCCAGACCTCCGGGGCGACCCTCGGCGACTTCGAGTTCGCGGCGCACGAACGGATCGCGAGCAAGGACGTGCAGGTCGCGCTCGCGGGCGGGTCGGTCGGCGACTACCCGTTCGACACCTACCGCACCGGCGTCGCCTTCCGGGCCCACATGGGCGGCAAGGAGGTGCCGGTGCGCCTGCTCGTCGCCGACAACGACACGCTCTTCTCGATGACCGCCCGCCCGGCCCCCTCCGGGCAGGAGGGCGCCGCGATGGCGCTGGCGCTGTCCCGCTCCGGCAGCCTGCTGGTCTTCGCGGTGTTCATGATGGCCGTGATGTGGGCCCTGGCGGCGTCCGTGCTCCTCGGCACCTGGTACCTGACGACCCGCAACCAAGGCCTCGTCTGGCCGGCGCTCGCCTGGGTGGCCGCCACCCTGTTCGCGCTGGCCGCGTTCCGCAACACCGCCCCCGGCACCCCGCCGATCGGCTGCGTGCTGGACTGGTTCGCGTTCCTGTGGGCCGAGACCGTCATCGCCCTCTGCCTGATCACCGTGGTCGTCACCGGCGTCCGCGCCGCCCTCCGCGACGACACCCCGCCCGGGTAGCCCGCAGGGGCCGCTCCGGTCGTCCCGAAGCGGCCCCCGCGGCGGCCCTGCGCAACCCGCCCGCAGGTCAGCAGTGCGGCACGGACGTCTGGGCGGCGACCAGCGACGAGTGCACGTAGCCGGTGCCCACCGGGCTGGCGACCCGGAACCACCGGTTCGAGGCGTAGTTCGAGCTCGGCGGGTACACCCACTGGCTGTCCAGCCAGCACTTCATGGTGACCCCGGTGCCGTTGCCGAGGTAGCCGTACGAGCTGCAGCCGGTGTTGGCGCAGGAGCGGACGTTCGCCCCGCCGCTGTTGGACCAGATGTAGCTGCCGGCGGCCTCGGCCGCGCCGCCCCCGGCGAGGACGCCGGTCAGGGCCAGGCCCGCGGCGGCCGCCGCGAGCGCCGCCCGGTTCCGCAGGCTGTCGGTGAAGCGTCGCATGGTGGTGCTCCTTCGCGTCGTGGAGGTCGGTGGCGCCGCCCGGGCCCTGCTCGGCGACCCGGCGGCGCCCCACCAGCAAGCCCGGTCGGACCGGCCCGGCGGAAGGGCTCCGCCGCAGGCCGGACGGGTCCGGACGCCGCTCCGTACAACTCCGTACAGTCCGCGGGCGTCAGGGGCAGGGCGGCGCGTACGGCAGACCGGGCAGCAGCGACGCCCACTCGGCCCGGGTGATCGGCGAGCCGGCCCGCTCGCAGACGTGCCGGGCGGCGTCCTCCGCGCCCGTGCTCCACACCACGGCCGCCGCGGCCGAGCCGCCGGCCGCCAGCGAGCGCCCGTCCGGGCTGTACGCGACGGTGTACCCCTTGCCGCCGAGTCCGCTCAGCACGGCCCGCGCCCGCGGCGGCCGCGCCCCGGCACGCCCGGCGCCGGTGGTGTCCCACAGCCAGACGGTGCCGTCGGTGCTCGCCGCGGCCAGCGTCGCGCCGTCCGGGGCGAACGCGAGCGCGTACACGTAGCTGGCGGGGCCGGTCAGCGGCGGGCCGGCGCTCACCGGACGCCCGCCGCCCGCCGCGCCGTCGAACCTCCACAGCCACACGTCCCGGTCGCCGGTCCCGGCGGCGAGCGTCCGCCCGTCCGGACTGAACGCCACCGACATCACGTAGCTCCCCGGACCCTTGAGCACGGCCTCGGCGCGCGGAGCCCCGCCTCCCTCCGGCAGCCGCCACAGCAGCACCTGCTTGTCGACGGTGCCTGCGGCCAGCCGCCGCCCGTCCGGGCTGAACGCCACCGCGTACACGAAGTTCGTCGGCTCGGTCAGCTCGCCCGCCTGCCGGGGCCGGTCCGGGTCCCGGGTGTCCCACAGCCGGACGGTACGTCCCTCGCTGCCCACGGCCAGGGTTCCGCCGTCCGGCGAGAACACCGCGGACTGGATGGTTCCGGTGCCGCCGGCGAGCGGCTCGCCGCGCGGGGCGGCCTGCTCGGGACGGCTCGTGTCCCACAGCTGCACCCTGCCGTCGCGGCCGCCCACGGCCAGTGTGCGGCCGTCCGGGGTGAAGGACAGCGTGCCCGAGTAGCCCGTCGGATGGGGGAGGGGCCGGCCCACCGGGCGGGGGAGCCGCGGGTCGCGGACGTCCCACAGGTGCACCTCGCGGCCCGCCACCGCGAGCAGTCCCCCGTCGGGGCTGTACGCGACGGAGTTGACCGTGCCCTGCACGCCGTGCAGGGGGCGCGCGGGAAGCCGCCAGATCCGCACCGTGCCGTCCGCGGCGCCGCTGACCATGCCCTGGCCGTCGGTCAGGAACGCCAGCGAGGTCACCGGGCCCGGGTGCGGGAACACGCCGAGCGGGGTGCGGGCGGCGGCGTCGTACAGGCGCACCTGGTTGTCGGCGCTGCCCGTGGCCAGCCACCGCCCGTCGGCGCTGTGCGCGACCGTGTTCACGTAGCTGGCGGGGCCGTCCGCGGCCGCGGGGGCGCCGGCGATGACGTCCGGGGCGGGCGGTGCGCCGGCCCCGGGGTCCGGGACCGTCCACAGCCGGGTGGACCGGTCCTGGCTGCCGGCCGCGAGCCGGCGCCCGTCCGGACTGAACGCCAGCCCGAGCACCGGCCCCGCGGCCCCGGCGAGCGGCTCCGCGAAGGGCACCGGCCCGCCGCTGCCGGAGGCGTCCCACAGCCGGACCGCCCCGTCCGCACCGCCGGCCGCGAGCACGGCGGGGCCGCCGGGCCGGAAGGCGACCGAGTGGACGGGCCGGTCGGACCCGCCGAGCCGGACGGCCGGCCCGAAGCCGCCGGCACCCGGACCCGCGCCGGGGGGCGACCCGGCCGGGCGGGCGCCCCCGGAGCGCTCCCACACGTACACGCCGCCGTCGGCGGAACCGGCGGCCAGCCGGGCCCCGTCCGGGGTGAACGCCAGCCCGTACACGGCCGACGAGGGCCCGGGAAGCACCGCCCCCGCCGCCGCGGCGCCCCGGCCCGGCTCCCACACCCGTACGGTCCCGTCGCCCGCGCCCGCCGCGAGCCGCCCGCCGTCCGGGCTGAACGCCAGCGCGTACACGGTGTCCGCGAACGGCGGCGACGGCACGTCCAGGCGCCGCGGCCGTGCCACGTCCCGCAGATCCCACAGCGCGACCGTGCGGTCCAGGCCCGCCGCCGCGAGCGTCCGCCCGTCCGGGCTGAGCGCCACCGCCTGCACCACACCGCGGAACGCCAGCAGCCGGGTCACCGAGGGGGTCGCCGAGGCGTCCGCCAGCGCCGCCCGCGCCTCCGCCGTCGGGGCGGTCCGGTACGCCACCAGGCTCAACTGCGCGGCCAGCGCGACATCGCTGCCCCGCAGCCGCTCCGAGCGGGCCGCCACCAGCCGGGACAGGGCCGTCCTGCGCTGCTGCTCGGCATCGCGCCGCTGCACCAGCGCCACCGCGGCCAGGCAGCCCGCGAGGGCCGCCAGGACCGTCAGCAGCACCAGCAGCTGCCGCAGCCGCCGGGCGTGCTGCCGCTCCCGGCGGGCCCGCTGCTCCTCCGCGGACCGGCTCGCCGCCAGGAACTCGCCCTCCGTGGCGGTCAGTTCCTGTGCGTGGCCGCCCTGATCGGCCCACCGGGCGGCCAGCGCGAGCCGGGTACCGCGGTACAGCAGCGAGGGCTCCCGGTCCGCCGACCGCCAGCGCTCCGCGTCCCGGGCCAGGTCCTGCCACACCAGGTGCCCGGCGCGGTCGGCCTCGATCCAGCCGTGCAGGCGGGGCCAGGCCGTCAGGAGCGCCTCGTGCGTGATCCGGGCGCCGTCGCGGTCCAGCCCGAGCAGCCGCCGGTCGACGAAGCACTCCAGCACCTCGTACACCTCCTCGGCACGCGCACCGCACCACTCGTCCGCGGGGGAGGAGGAGCCGGGCAGCGGCAGCACCCGGCGGGTGTCGGGGACCCCGTCCCCGACCGTCACCATGCGCAGGAACAGGGTTCTGGCCAGGGCGCGTCGGCTCTCGCTGAGCGCGGCGTACGCCTCCTCCGCGCTCGCCGAGACCGCGGCCGACATCCCGCCGCCCGCCCGGTAGTCGGCGATGGTCAGGACACTGCCGCGGCCCCGCTCCCAGGTGGACAGCAGGGCGTGCGAGAGCAGCGGCAGCCCTCCCGCGCCCGAGTCCCGCAGGTCGGAGACGAGCAGGTCCGCGAAGCCCTCGTCCACGGCGAGCCCGGCTCTGGCGGCGGGCCCGTGCACCGCGCTGCGGATCTCGTCGGTGGTGAGCGCCCCGACGACGATCTGGCCGCGCTGCAGGACGGCCGCGAGGGCCGGCTCCTGGAGGGCCTGCGCGTAGAAGTCGGCGCGCAGCGCGCCCAGGACGTGGACGCGGGGGGAGGGGAGCGCGGCCAGGAAGGCCAGGAACCGCTCCCGCTCGGCGGAATCCCGGCAGACCGTGAAGATTTCCTCGAACTGGTCCACGGCCACCAGCACCCGGACGTCCCGGCGTTCCGCCCAGTCCCGCAGGCGGCCGGCGAGCCCGTCCCCGTCCTCGGGCACCGCTTCCGCTCCGCCCGTCAGGGCGTGTACGGCCCGGACCAGCTCCGACGCGGGAGCCCGCCCCGGGGCCGGCAGGCAGGGCACGAACCCGTGCGCGGCCCGCAGCACGGGCAGCACCCCGGCCCGCAGCAGCGACGACTTGCCCGAACCGGAGGCGCCGACCAGGAGGTGCGGCATGTCCGTCCCGTCGGCGAGGAGCCGCTCCACGACCGCGTCGCGCAGCCGGTCCCGTCCGAAGAACCAGTCCGCGTGGTGCTCCTCGAACCGGGCGAGCCCCCGGTACGGGACGACGCCCCGGGCCGCCCGCGGGGTGCGGGACCGGCGCAGGTCGGCCAGCCGCTCCAGCCAGCGGTCGACATCGGCGGGATCCTTGACGCCGAGCTCCTCCAGCACCCGCCGGAACAGCGGCAGCGAACCCAGCGACGGCAGGCTCTGCCCGGCCAGCCAGCCGCCGATCGTGGTGTGCGCGCCGGGCGACTCCACCCGGGCGGCGAGCACCCGCACCGTCAGGCCGGCCTCCTCCCGCAGACGGGTCAGGCAGGCGGCGAACTCCTCCCGCGGCGCGGGAGGCCCTGCGGCCGGAGCCTCGGGCGGGGGTAACGGCTGTGGCGAACGGTCCATCGCGCCTCCGCGGATACGGTGTCGGTGGGACACATGCGCAGGCATCCTGCACGCCCTGCCGCAGCGCCGCCCCGCGCTCCCCGCGAACCGGTCTCTTTTCCGTACACCCCGGGCGCGCCGGCGAGCGTTCCTGCGCACACCGGCCCGGAGCACGGCCCCGGACCGCCGGCGGCGAGCCGGCGGTCCGGGGGCGTCCCTGGTGTGTCAGTAGCCGGTGCTGCCGTAGATGCGCTGGCCGTCGTACGTGCCGCCTTGGCAGTACCAGTAGCCGCTGCTGTGCTTCACGGGCGCGCCGCCGCCGTACTTGCAGTCGCCCCAGGACACCTGGGGCGCGGCGGCGGAGGCCGCGTGGGAGACGGTGACGCCCATCCCGGCCAGCGCCAGCGAGGCGAGGCCAAGTCCGAGCAGTCGTCGAACGCGCATGGCTTGCTCCTCTCGGGATTAACCCGTTCGGGTCATTCCCAGCGTGACTGCACGCCGCGGCCGGGAGCGCGCGCGGCTACGCCATGTGGGTGACCCCGGGGGAGGGGCCACCCCTGCCCGGTCACGGAGGGCGACCAGCCGCACACGCCGCCGCCGGGGGCGCCCGCTCCTGCCCGTCCGGCGTGGCGGCGGTCGGCGCCGGGGCCGGATGCCGCACCTTTTGTCGATCTTGAGTAGGCTCGGCGTCCGGGGCCGGTCCACCTGCGAACCGGCCCCCTTTGACGACCAGTTGAGGAGAACCGTGCGCCTGACCATCGACCGACGCCTCACCCTCGGTGCCGCCGCACTCGCCGCCGCCATGACGGTGACCCCGGTGTCCGCCGCCGGGGCCGGTGTAGCGGGCCATGGCGCCCGGCGGCGTCCGGCACCGCACCGAGGGAGTCCAGGACCGGACCACGGGCGCCGCCATGGATCCCGCCTCCCGCTTCCGCATCGGCAGCGTCACCAAGACGTTCTCCACCGTCGTCCTGCTCCAGCTCGTCTCCGAGGGCAAGGTGGGCCTGGACGACCCGGTCACCGCCCACCTCCCCGGCGTGCTGCCCGACGACCGGATCACGGTGCGCCATCTCCTCAGCCACCGCAGCGGGCTGTCGGACTACACGAACGCGATGTTCGAGAAGACCGTCCCCGGCTTCGAGTCCGTCCGCAACCGCGTCTTCACCTACCAGGAGCTCGTCGACCTCTCGCTGAGCGAGCCCCGGACGACCGAGCCCGGCGCGGCGTACCGCTACTCGAACACCAACTTCGTCGTGGTCGGCATGCTCATCGAGAAGCTGACCGGCAAGCCCGTCGCCAAGGCGTACGAGCAGCGCATCATCAAGCCCCTGAAGCTCAAGAACACCTCCTACGTCCACCCGTCGACGGCCATCAAGGGCCGCCACGCCCGCGGCTACCTGCACCCCGACGAGGAGGGCGCACCCCTCGTCGACTCGACCGAGCAGACCGTCTCCTGGGCCCAGTCCGCCGGCGCGATGATCTCGAACGAGGCAGACCTCTCCACCTTCATGTCCGCCCTGCTCGGCGGCCGCCTGCTGCGGGCGGACATGCTGGACGCCATGATCACCATGACCCCGACCGACGCCACGAACACCCGCTTCTACGGCCTGGGCCTGCGCCGCTACGACCTCACCTGCGGCACCTCCGTGTACGGGCACACCGGCACCGTGCAGGGCTTCTACACCTACGCGTTCACCACCCGCGACGGCAGCCGCAGCCTCAGCGCGATGGCGAACACCTCCAACCGCGGCGCCGCGAACACCGCCCTCGGCGGCACCCTGGAGGCGGCCTTCTGCGGCAAGAAGCCCGCCCCGGCGGGCCCGGCCGCACGGTCGGCGGCGCCGTCCGCCGCGCAGCACGACTTCACCGCCCCGCGCGCCGAAGCCGACATCCGCGAAAACCGCTGACGACGGGCAGCGGCCGTACGACGTGGTGCTCCCCAGCAGGGGCGGGGGAGCACCACCCGCGGCTTCTGCGGCTCAGCCGTACGGGTCCGGGTGCCGGAAGGCCGCGAGCGCGCGGCCGACGGGGTGGGCCTGCGACGCCCGGAAGCGGCGCCTCACCGCCCTCGTCCCGAGCCCGCGAGAGGCGTTCCGCGACAGGGCAGTCCTCCGCCGGTGCTTCGCACCAGTAATCAGCAAGCGCGGGCACGGCTCCGGCCAACCGATCAACGGGCCGACAGCCTGATCGCGCGTGCATGCGCGCGCGAGCCCCTGCCTCAGCTGGTCAAGAAGCAGCACCAACGGCTGCAATCGACATCAATCGCCCTGCAAGCTGCCTGAAACCCAAGTGGGTGTCGTCCGGCGGACCTTGGAACCATTCGCATGTGCTTATCGTCCATGCGATCGAGTTCCGCACCACCCGCCCGTCCGCGACTCTCCGAATGACAACCACCTGGAGACCACCTTCATGCCTTCGAGACCACGCCGACGCGTGCTCGCCCCTGTCCCCGCACTGATACTCGGCGCCGCGCTCCTCGCGCCGTCGGCGACCGCAAACGCCGCCCCGCCGCCCGACGCTTCGGCCCCCGCCCGGATCGAGCTGGTCCTCGACCTGTCCGGCTCGATGAACGAGAACGACGCCGGAGGCCAGACCCGCCTCGCCGCCGCCAAGCAGGCGGTCACCCGGATCATCGACACCGCCCCGGAAAAGGCCCCCCTGGGCCTGCGCGTCTACGGCGCCACCTACCCCGGCCAGGACAGGAAGCAGGGCTGCGCCGACACCCGGCAGGTCCTGCCCATCACCCGGATGGACAAGACCGCCCGTGCCGACGCCAGGAATCAGGTGGCCGGCTTCAAGGCCGCCGGCTTCACCCCGATCGGCGTCTCCCTCCGCGAGGCAGCCATGGACCTCGGGCCGAGCGGCGAGCGCCGCATCGTCCTCGTCTCGGACGGCGAGGACACCTGCGCGCCGCCTCCCCCGTGCGACGTGGCCCGCGAACTCAAGGCGCAAGGCGTCGACCTCGCCGTGGACGTGATCGGCTTCCGCACCCCCTCCTCGGCGCGTTCGCAACTCAAGTGCATAGCCGACGTGACCGGCGGGTCGTACGCGGACGCCGGCGACGCCGACTCGCTCACCGCCAACCTGTCCACCCTCTTCCGCAAGGAATGGCGCACCTACCAGGCCACCGGAAAGCCCGTCGAGGGCTCGCTGGGCGGCTGCCAGGACGCCCCGCTGGTCGCGCCCGGCCAATACCTGGACAGGTTCACCGGGGGACGCGACCTCTACTACAAGGTGAAGAAGCGCCCGGACCAGCAGCTCCAGGTGAGCGCCACCGCCGTCGCCGAGGGCGGATACGACCGCGGCTCCATCATCACCGTCGCTGCCGGCCCCCCGGGGCAGGGCGGCAAGCCCCGCGAGTGGCTGCGCGAGTTCGACCAGTCGATGGGATGGGCCGACATCATCACCACCGGCGGCCGCAGCAAGCCCGGCGCGGGCGAGGACAAGCCCGCCCCGGACGACACCGGCTGCATCGTGATCGAGAACAGCGTGACCAAGGCCGGCGACAAGCCGATGCAGGTCGAACTCCTCATCGGCATCGCCGACAAGTCCACCCGGGAGGCCGGCGCGCGCACCCCGCAGCCCCGCACCGGGGCGGACGCCGAGGGCGGGTTCTCCTTCAACAGCGCCACCCCGATCGGACCGGGCACGCACCGCCAGTCCATCGCGGTCGGCGAAGCCCCCTTCTGGCGCGTGGAGCTGAAGGCCGGCCAGAAGCTGACGGTCAAGGCCGGCGTGGACATCCCCGGCGACTTCCCGGCATCCGCAACCACCGGGTGGGGCCTCACCGTCTACAACGCCAAGCGCGAGGCGGCGGAGTGCAGCAGGAAGGCCGGCGCGACCGAGCTCCTCGCCGGCAGGACCGGCCGCATCGAGCGGGTCTGCGGCCCGTGGCAGATCACCGCTGAGGGCGCCGGCAGCTCCGACGCCAAGGGCTACGACGTACCCGGCACGTACTACATCCAGGCGCAGGTGGCCGAGCCCGAGAAGGAGGCCAGGGGCATCGTCGTCCCGATGTCGCTGACCGTGGAGGTCTCCGGCACACCGAGCGCCGACACCGGCCCGGTGTTCCACTTCGGCGACACCGCCGCCCCGGACCCCGCCCCGGCCGCGGCAGGCCCCCGGGACAGCCGGCCGGCCGCCCCGGCAGACGGCGACTCGCTCATCGCCAAGCTCGCCCTGCCGGCCGCCATCGGCGCCGCGGCCCTCATCCTCGCCGGCGCCACCTTCTACGCCGTGAAGCGCCGCAGGACAACCTGACCCGGCCGAGGCCCCGCCGGCGGGACCTCGCGCCACCACCCACCGCAACCGCGTGAGCTCGCCCCAAGCCGCAGCGAGAGGACGAGCCCCAGCCCGACGAGCCCGAGCAGAGGCGGCGCTGCTCGGGCTTCGCGGGGTCGGCTACTCGGCCGTCCGTTTGCCGGCCAGGGCCTTGGCGACGGTCTGACCCGTCAGTCCCGTGGCCCGTACCAGG
This sequence comes from Streptomyces sp. WAC05292, assembly GCF_003949955.1. Taxonomy (NCBI): domain Bacteria; kingdom Bacillati; phylum Actinomycetota; class Actinomycetes; order Kitasatosporales; family Streptomycetaceae; genus Streptomyces; species Streptomyces sp. WAC05292. The sequence goes on along the minus strand of NZ_RPSE01000022.1, from coordinate 29,962 downwards.
TCGGTCTTGGACACCCCGCACCTGTGCGCCGCCCGCATCGAGGCGTTGCGCAGCGCCACATCCGGCCGGAAGGGGTGGCGCGCCAGTCTGCCTTGCAGGAGTGCGGCGAAGCGGAGCAGGATCCGGCCTGCGGGTCCCGTGCAGCCAGCCGTGCTGCTCACCCGTGCAGGCGTTCCATGCTCCGCCGATGATGCCTGACCAGAAGCCGGGAGCACGGCGAGCGGTATCCCCGGCCCGACTGTCAAGGGCCGGTGTACTGCGCGGCGTACTGCCCGCTGGGCGGCACGACGGTGATGACGTCGATCAGCACACCGTCCGGGCCGGCGGTGATGAAGTGGCGCTGGCCGAAGTCCTCGGTGCGCAGCGGCAGCAGTTCCGGCAGGCCGGCCTCGGCCACGAGCCGCCGGTACTCGGAGTCGACGTCGTCCACCTCGAAGTTCAGCAGCAAGCCGCCCTGGAGGGCGACCCGGTGGCCATCCGGGACGGTCGGGTGGGTGTGGTCGAGGAGGGCGAGCTCGTACTGCGGTGCGTCGGGGCGGCGCAGGCTGACGTACCAGTCCGCCGCGAAGGTCACCTCGAACCCGAAGTGGCGCGTGTAGAAGTCGCGGGCAGCCGCCACGTCCCGGGTGGCGAGCACCGGGTAGAAGCCGCCCAGTCTGGCCTCGGGCATGGTGGTGTGTTCATCCGTCGTGTCCGTCATGGCAGTGGGTCCTTCCCTCTCCAATTTCGCATACCCCGGGTATGTGAATCTGTCGCTAGCATACCCTCGGTATGTGAAATGGGAAGGGCGGTGTCGGGCGATGGCGGTCAGCCGGGCGGAACAGCGTGCGGCCACGCGGCGCGCGCTGCTGGAGGAAGGGCGTCGGCAGTTCGCCGCCGACGGCTACCACCACGTCGTACTCGCCGAAGTGGCGCGGGCCGCAGGCGTCACCAAGGGGGCCGCATACCACCACTTCGACAGCAAAGCCGGGCTTTTCCGGGCCGTCGTGAGCGAGGTGCAGCAGGAGCTGGGCGAGCGGGTCGCGCGCGCCGCCGAACCGTACGAGGACCTCTGGGCACAGCTCCGGGCCGGCTGCCGGGCCTTCCTGTCCGCGGGCACCGACCCGGCGGTACGGCAGATCCTCCTGCTGGACGCGCCCACCGTCCTCGGCTGGGACGAGTGGCGGGCCATGGACGAGGAGGCCTCCGCCCGCCACCTGGCGGAAGCCCTGACGGCCCTCGCCTCCGCCGGCGTCATCGCCGACCAGCCGGTCGAGCCCCTGACCCGGCTCCTCTCCGGGGCGTTGAACGAGGCCGCACTCTGGATCGCGCAGGGCGGGAACGCCCAGGCAGCCGAGCGGGCACTCGACCGCCTCCTGGCAGGCCTGCGCCAGGCAGCCTGACTGCGAAGCAAGGCGTTCCGGCCCGACGCCGAGGCCGACGCTGCGGGCCCGAAGCCCGTGACCGCCCTCGACCCGGACCGGTGAGCCGAGGGCGCGGCGCGGCTCCGGTTCGGCTCCGGCAAGGTTCCGGAGGCGCCCCGCTCGGTCAATGCGCGAACTGGGATACGCGGCATGGCCCTTGCACCTCACATGAGGCCGAGGGTGCCGCCGCCGCGGAGGCCGGTCGCGCGCACATGCGCCCCGCCCCGCCCAGTGGAATAGTGGAGAGCGTGTGGAGGCCGCCGCCCCACGGGTGTGAATGCCACAGACCTCCACCCGCCGCCGCGGCAACCCCGCTTCACTGCGCCGCGGTCGAATGCGCCCGCGTTGCCCACCGGCGCTCTCCGCGTACCACGGGAGACGTGCGCGGGCGGGGCCCTCGTCGAGCGAAGCGACTGCCTTGAGCCGAGGGAAGTGACATCTCATGCGCATGCGAAGGAAGACCCTGCCCACCGCGGTCGCGGCTGCCGTGGCGTTCAGCGGGTGGACCGCGATCACCGCAGCGACCGCCGACGCCGCGGAACGAGCCGTACCCAGTGCCACCTGCTCCCTCTCGGAAGGCCCCAACGACACCTTCGGGGTGTCGGGCGAAGGGTTCAGGCCCGGCGAGCGCGTCACCGTGAAGAACTCCCGCGGCACCACGGTGCGCACGACCACAGCCATCGCAGGCGGTTTCTTCGAGGTCACCGGGCTGCCGAACGACACCTACAGCGCCGCCGGACGCCGGGCCAGGGCGGTCTGCCCGAAGTGGGTGTCGGACGAGGAGGCCGCGATCAAGTGCACCGTGACCAAGGGCCCGGGAACCACCTACGGCGTGTCCGGCAGGGGATTCCCGGTGGCGGAGACGGTCACGTTGAAGAACTCCTCCGGCACCGTCGTGAACACCACCCAGACCATCGAGGACGGGTTCTTCGAGTTCACCGGCGTCCCCAACGACACGTACACCGTCACCTCGAAGTTCGCGAAGGTGACCTGCGCCGAGGCTGCCGACTAGCAGCACCCGCCCTCGCCGTCCCGTGCCGCAGCGACCGCTCGACTGCACGGGGCACAGAGCCCGGCGCGTTTCCTTCGAGGCGCTGCAGCGTCTGCTGCAGCGCCTCTGCTCGGCGGCAACCCTTCCGGCCTCGGCGGCAACCCCCCGTCGACCAGTCCCCCTGTCAACGGAACGGAACCGCCAATGAGTTCGATCCGCCGTGCGCCCCGTCATCGCAGACCGCGAAAGATCCTGGCCCTGGGGGTCCCGCTGGCCCTGGCCGCATCCGCGGCGGTGGCCTACGGGCCGGCGTTCGGCCTGGGCGGCAAGGCCGCGGCCGCGGAGCCCCCCGCCTGGGCGACTGCCGCCGCCGACGGGTTCGCCTCGGTCCACGCGCTGGGACAGAACGGTACATACGGAGGCAGGGGTGGCAGAACCGTCACCGTCAAGTCGCCGGCCGACCTCGAGAAGTACGCCACGGCCCCGGAGCCCTACGTCATCGTCGTGGCCGGCACGATCGACATGGATCCCGTCGGCAAGGAGATCAAGGTCGCCTCGCACAAGACGATCATCGGCTCCGGCACCCTGGGCCACATCGTCGGCGGCGGCTTCTTCCTCGGCCGGGGCGTCCACAACGTGATCATCCGGAACCTGACGATCAGGGACTCCTACCAGGGCGTGTGGAACGACAAGGAGCACGACTTCGACGCCATCCAGATGGATGGCGCCCACCACGTGTGGATCGACCACAACGACCTGCGGCACACGGCCGACGGACTGATCGACGTCCGCAAGGACAGCACCTTCGTGACGGTGTCGTGGAACAGGCTGAGCAACGCCGACAAGGCGTTCGGCATCGGCTGGACCGACAACGTCGTCACCGACATCACGGTCCACCACAACTGGATCCGCGAGACGGAGCAGCGCAACCCGTCCACCGACAACGCCGCCCACGCGCACCTGTACAACAACCTCGTGGAAGACACCCCGGGCACCGCCGTCACGTCCGCCTACGGCAACTACGCGCGCGGCAGGACGCGGATGCTGCTGGAGAACTCCTACTTCCAGGGCGTGGCCAATCCGGTGATCAGGGACTCCACCGCCGTCCTCGTCCAGCGCGGCAACGTCTTCTCCGGCACGAGCGGACGCAACGAGAGCGGCGGCGGCGAGGCCTTCGACCCCAAGGCGTACTACCGCTACACCCTGGACCCCGCCGACGAGGTTCCCGCGCTGGTGAAGTCCGGTTCCGGGCCGAGGAGTTCCCTGGGGGCGGCGGCCTCGGCCGCGGCCGCCGGGACGCTCACCGTGGCCCAGGACGGCAGCGGCCGGTACAGGACGGTCCAGGCCGCGGTGGACGCCGTACCGTCCGGCAACGCCTCCCGCGTGGTCATCTCGGTCAAGCCGGGTACGTACCGCGAGACGGTGAACGTGCCGGCGGACAAGCCGCACGTCACCATCCAGGGTTCGGGCCGGAGCCGCAAGGACACGGTGATCGTGTACGGCAACGCGGCCGGCCTGCGGAAGCCCGACGGATCGGGTACGTACGGCACTCCGGGCAGCGCCACCGTCGCCATCCGGTCGGACGACTCCCGGCTGCGCAACCTCACCGTCTCCAACGACTTCGACGAGGCCGCCAACCGGTCCGTGGACGGCCACCAGGCGGTCGCCCTGCTCACCACCGCGGACCGGATCGTGCTGGACGGACTCGTCGTCACCGGCGACCAGGACACCCTGGAGCTGGAGACGGCGGCCAAGGACAAACCCGGCCGCGTCTACGTCACGAACTCCTACATCGTCGGCAACGTCGACTTCATCTTCGGCCGCGCCACCGCGGTGATCGACCAGTCGGTCATCACCCTCAAGAAGCGCTGGGACGGCACCTCCGCCGGGTACATCACGGCCCCGAGCACCCCGGCGGGCCGCAAGGGCATCCTCGTCAACCGCTCCGTCGTCGACGGCGACGTGGCTGCGTCCTCCTTCCATCTCGGCCGGAACTGGCACCCGGGCGGCGACCGGACCGCCGACCCGCAGGCCACCTTCCGCAACTCCACCCTCGGCGCCGCTGTCAAGCGCGCGCCCTGGACCGACATGGGCGGCTTCTCCTGGAGGGACGACCGCTTCGCCGAGTACATGAACGTCGGCCCGGGTGCCGGCCCCGAGAGCGCCGACCGGCCGCACCTGAGCGATGCGGAGGCCGCGTCCCAGGAGGTCTCGGACTGGCTGGGGGGCTGGACCCCGTAGCAGGGGAGGGGCGCCCGGGAGCGACGGCCCCGCGTGGCTCCCGGGCCCCGCGCCCGACACCGGCCCCCGACCGCCCGTCGCGCCCACCCCGGGGCGGAAGGGCGACGGTGCGCGGTGAGAGCGGAGGCGTCCGCGCCGTACGGCCTCGCGCCCTACCGGGGGTGACCACCCTCGAGGGATGCCAGGTATTCCGCGGCGGTGGCCGCCTCCGCGGCGCCGATGCGGCGGTAGATGGCCACGGCCTCCCGGAGCTCCGCACGAGCGGCCGGCACCGCGCCGGTCGCCGCCGCGCACCGGGCGGCGCCTTCGAGCGCCCGCGCCTCCTCCAGCGGGCTGTTCACCCGGCGCGCGATCCGAAGGGCCTGCCGGTGCCGGTCGAGGGCTTCGTCGGCGGTGGAGGTCTGTGCAAGGAGCGCCCCCTGGCTGTTGAGCACCTCCGCCTCGCCGTGGAGGTCGCCCAGCGACCGGAACAGCGACAGCGCCCGCTCGGCCATCTCCGCCGCCGCCTCCAGGTCGCCGGTCAGGGCCCGGACCCGGCCCAGGTCCCGGAGTGCGTGGGCCTCGCCCAGCCTGACCTCCAGGGCGCGGTACAGCTCCAGCGCGCGTTCCGCCGGTCCGGCCGCTGCCTGAGGGTCACCGGCCAGGCGTGCGCACTCTCCCAGGCTCCACAGGGCGTTGGCCTCCCCGAGCCGGTCGCCCAGGGAGCGGTACAGCGCCAGCGCCCTCTCCGTCAGGTCCACCGCCGCCGGAAGGTCACCGGTCAGACGCCGGACCCAGCCCAGGTCCCAGAGGGTGTTCGCCTCGCCGAGGCGGCTGCCGAGGGAGCGGTACAGCGCGAGTGCCTGCTCCGCCCGTGCGGCCGACTCCCGGTACTCGCCCGTCATCCGCCGCGCCCACGCCAGGTCCCACAAGGCGTTGGCCTCGCCGAGGAGGTCCCCCAGCGACCGATAGTGGGCCAGGGCCTGTTCCGCGAGGTCCGCCGCCGCCGGACAGTCCCCCGTCATGCGGCGGACGCGGCCGAGGTCGCGCAGCGTGTTGGCCTCGCCGAGGCGCTCTCCGAGGGACCGGTACAGGGACAGCGCCTGCTCGGCCAGATCCGCGGCGGCGGCATAGTCTCCCGTCACGCGGTGCATCCACCCCAGACTCCACAGCGCGTCGGCTTCGCCCCGCCGGTCACCGAGACGGCGAGCGGCCGAGATGCCGGCCCCGAGGAGGGAGATGCCCTCGTGCCACGGGCCTTCCAGCCGCAGGAAGACGTTCACGGCGAGTGCGAAGCGGACGACGTCCGGGTGCCGGGCGTCCGCGGCGGCGTACTGCGTGCAGGAGAGCAGGTTGACGCGTTCGGTGCGCATCCAGGCCAGCGCCTGCTCGCGGCCGGCCAGGACCGGTGCGGCCGCCGGGGGTGCGGCCGTGGCGGGGGTGTCGGGCCTGTGGGCGTCGGCGTAGTGCCGGTCGGCGGCTTCCGCGGTGTGCTGGTAGTAGGCGAACAGCCGGTCGACGGCCCGCTGCCGGTCCTCTGCGGGGTCCTGCTCCGCCAGGGAGCGGGCGTATTCACGGATCAGGTCGTGCAGTCGGTAGCGGCCGCGGGCTGGCTCCTCGACGAGATGGTGCGTGTAGAGGGCGCTGAGGTGGCGTCGGGCCTGGGCGATCGGCACGCCGTCGAGCGCCGCGGCCGCGTACGCGTCGATGTCGGCCCCGGGGTGCAGGCCCAGACGGCGCAGGAAGCGCTGCCGGTCGGCCGGAAGCGCACGGTAGGAGAGGTCGAAGGCGGCGGCCACGGCCCGGTCGCCGGCCTCGAGTTCGCCGAGCCGGTCCTGGGCGGCCGCGAAGTCCGCGGTGTACTCGGCGATGCTCCAGGCGGGGTGCTGGGCGAGCCGCGCGGCGAGCAGGGCGATGGCGAGCGGCAGGTAGCCGCACAGCCGGACCGCCTCCGCGACAGCGTCCCGCTCGGGTCCGGTCTGCGGCGTGGCCCGGTGCGTGAGCCGGATGAACAGCGAGGCCGCGTCGTCGGGCGGCATGACGGTCAAGGACAGGGGTACCGCGCCGTCCAGTGCGGCGAGGCGCCGGCGGCTCGTGATGATCGCCAGGCATCCTTCGGAACCGGGCAGCAGGGGCTCGACTTGGTTGGCGTCCTCCGCGTCGTCCATGACGATGACCATACGCCTCCCCGCAAGACGGTCCCGCCACAGCGCGGCGCGCGCTTCCAGGCCGTCGGGCAGCTGGTGCGGCCTGACGCCGATGCCCGTCAGGAGGGCGGCCAGCACGTCGGCGGGGTCGGCCGAGCGCCGGCCGAGGGTGTGGGCGTGCAGCCGGACGTACAACTGTCCGTCGGGATAGCGGTCGGCGAGCAGGTGGGCCGCATGGGTGGCCAGAGTCGTCTTCCCCACGCCGGGCATGCCGTCGACGGTGTGGATGACCACCGACCTGCCGGGCGCGGCGGTGCGCAGCAGTCGGCGCAGCTCGGACTCCCGCCCGGTGAACGCGGCCACGTCCCGCGGCAGCGTGCGCAGTGCGGTGATCGCCTCCGGGACGGCGGGGTGGATCGTCTGGTGGAGGTCCCGTCCGGCCATGTACACCCGGGAGTCGTCTCGGGCGTGCCCCTCCAGGCGGGTTCCGGAGACCTCCGGGTCGTCGGCCCCGGTGCTCACGAGCCGGTGATGTGCTGGTCCCGTCCGGCCATGTACACCCGGGAGTCGCCGTGGGCCTCGGCCCTCATGACGACGGATCGGCCGCGCTCCCGCTCGTCGGCGGAGAGTGCCGGCGCCAGGTGCTCCTCCAGCAGCCGTTGCAGTTCGCCGGCGAGCGAGGGCTCCTCGTTGAGCAGTTCCTGCAACCGCAGGCGCCAGCTCCCGGCCAGGGCCCCTTCGGTGTCGCCGTCGCTGCGGGCCCGTGCGTCCAGCACCCGGCCGCGCAGCACCTCCAGTTCGGAGCCGACGGCCTCGGCCGCGTCCGGGCGGCGCCTCCGCCACCAGTCCACGACGGCGGCCCGGGCCTGCTGCCAGCCGTCGGTCGCCATCGCGCCCACCAGCGCGCTCCCTGCCGTCATGACGATCGGATCCATGCCGTCCCCGTGTCCAGAGGTCCCTGGAGGAACGGTATCCGGCGGGATCGGGGAGGCTGAAGCCCTTTGCCTGAAATCACGTCGGAAACTCCGGACGCCCGCTGCCCGGAGTGCGAGGGGCAGCGGGCCCGCCGCTCCTTCGCAGCGCCCGGACACCGGGACGCGGCGCCTCACCCCCGGGGCGTTTCCACACCGCCGTGGTGAGACGCCGGCGCCGCGGCACAGGGCTCCTTCTCGTCCGGCCGAGCAGGGGCGTGGGGAGGACGGACCGGGGCGAAGGCGGCGGCGAGCCGGTCGAGGAGGGCCGCCGCGCAGGGGTGGGGGTCGCGGCGGGGTGTGAGCGCGTAGACGCCGCGGGTCGGAGGATCGAGGAGGGCCACGGTGGTGACACCGGTCCGCAGGGCGCCCCTCAGCACGCCGGGAACGAGCGCGATCGCGTGACCGGTTGCGACGAGGGCCAGCTTGCCGACCAGGTCGGCCGCGGTGAGGTCGATACGTGCGGTCACCCCGGCGCGGGCGGCGTGTTGGCGCAGAAGCGTCGCGGAGCCGTCGTTGTCCTCGACCCAGGACTCCTCGGCCAGCGTCCGCATGCGCACCGGGCCGCGCCCGCACATCGGATGGCCGACGGGCAGGGCGACGACCATCTCGTCGAGCCCGAGGAACCGGCGTCGGACCCGCGAGTCGTGGGGGAGCCCTGGCGGTGCATCGGTGACGACCGCCACGTCGAGGTCGCCTGCGACGACGCGGTGGTGCAGTTGCGCGCTCAGGCCCGGCAACAGGCTCCAACGGACGGATCCGGCTCGCTCGAGCAGCTTCCGGACTGCCTCGGGAACGATCCCTGCGGCCAGGGACGGTGTCGCGCCAACCGTCAGCGGCCGACTGGACACCCCGTCACGGACGTCCCGCACGGCACGCACAGCACGGTCGGCCTCGCTGAGCGTGGCCAGGGCGTGGTGCCGGAACACCTCGCCGGCAGCCGTCGGACGAACACCGCGCGCATGGCGTTCCACCAGGGGCACGCCGAGTTGCCGCTCCAGCCCGGCGATCTGCCGCGAGACGGCCGACTGCGTGTGGTTGAGCTCGGCGGCCGCCGCCGACAGCGACCCGAGTCGGCACACGGTCACGAAAGTCCGCCACACCGTCAGTTCCATGGCACCAGTATGCCCGGCAGGCATGCCCATCCCGCATGGCCGACCTGCGACATATGCGCTTGTCGCAGCCCACCGGGTGAACCACGCTGGGGGCATGACCACACCGCACACGATCGCCGTCCTCGGTCTCGGGCGTATGGGCGGCGCGATCGCGACCCGACTCGCCGCCCAGGGCTGGGACGTCGTGGGCTGGACACGCTCGGGGCGCACGGCAGGCACCGTCAAGACGGCCCTCGATCCGAACGAGGCAGTGGCGGAGGCCGGCCTCGTGCTCCTGGCGCTGTTCGACGGCCCGGCCTGCCGACAGGTCCTCGCCGACGTCCGCGACTCGCTGCGGCCGGACACGGTGGTGGTGAACACCAGCACCATCGCCCCAGCCGAAGCGTCGCATCTGGCCCGGCAGCTCGGCCCGTCCTACCTCCACGCGCCCGTCCTCGGCTCCGTGCCGGCCGCTGCCGCGGGCGCCCTGCAGATCCTTGCCGCCGCCGACCAGGACGCGCTCGATCGGGCGCGGCCGGTTCTGGAAGCGCTCGGCACCGTGCGCCGCGTCGACGGCGCCGCCACCGCCGCCGCGCTCAAGCTGATCGCCAACAACAGCCTCGCCGGCGCCGTCCTCGCACTGCGCGACTCACTGCGCCAAGCCGACGCCCTCGGCCTGCAGCGCGCACAGGCACTGGACGTCCTCGAACTCGGCCAGCTCGGCGGGCTCGTGACCCGCAAGCGCCCGTACCTTGACGGCACGGCACCCGTCGGCACAGCCGACTTCACGATCGAAGCGCTGGCCAAGGACATGACCCTGCTGGCCGACGCGTCGAACACGCCTCTGCGCAGCGCCGCCGGCCTGGCCGGCATCCCTGCCGCCCCCGAGGCGGACATCGCCGTTGCCGCCACGGCCCCCGCCGTGCCGGCGGCGGTTCTCGAACCGCTCCGCGCCTACATGCGCGGCCATGCCACCGGCGAGCCCGCCCACTTCCGCGACGCGTTCCTCCCCACCGCCCACATCGAGGGAATCCGGGGCGGCACTTTCGTCTCGTGGTCTCTGGACGACTACTGCGCTCTCTTCCACGGCCGCCCGGCCCCGGACGAAGCGAGCCGCTCTCGCCGGATCGACGCCGTCGACGTCCACGGCACCATCGCGACCGCGACCGTGACGCTCCGGCACGGCGGCGCGATCTTCACCGACGTCTTCCTGCTGGTAGGCGCGGGCGACAGCTGGCGCATCGCCAACAAGGCCTACCACCGGCACTCATGACCCCGGGGAAAGCGCCGCCCGCAGCTCGTCCGTGCGGCGGAGATGCGAGGGCCGGCGTCCCACCGGGGATGCCGCGCGCCACCGCCGGCCCGACGAGATCCCGCACGACGGCGATCACGTCCGGGCGCGGGGGCGCAGGGGCTTCGTCGGGCAGGCCGGCCGCGCAGTCTTCGCCCAGGCGCCGCACGGCGGCGCGGACATCCGGGTCGGGGGACAGTTCGGCCGGCTCCACCCCTGCTCTGACCTGCTCGACCGTGGGGCTGTCGGCGAGCCCGAGCCCGAGTTCCCGCAGTGTGCGCACGAGGGCAAGGCGGGCGACGGTGTCCGGGGCGTAAACAGCCGGTGGCCGGCGCGGGTGCGGTCGGCAGGCGCGACGATGCCCCGACGACGCAGGACGCCGATCCGGGGTCAGGCGGTGGAAGGGTGTCGGCCCGCGTCTCGACGCGCTGCGTTCTCCTGCCACTCCCGGCCGATCGACCGCATCAGTGCCGGGTACACGCCCAGGTACCGGAAGGGTTTGATGCCGAGCATGTACAGGCGGCCGAGGCGGCCGTTGGGCTTGACCAGGACGGCCATCTGGCCGCGGTGGCCGCCGTTTCCGTCGGGGACCCAGCCGATGTGCATCACACCGTGCATGGTCTGGTTGGCGTACTCGGCCGCCCACTCCCGGTGCGTCTGGAATACCGACGTGAAGGGCGCCGAGCCGAGGTCGGGGCCCCGCGGCCCCCGGCGCAGGTCGTCCGGCAGCCGGTCGCGGAGCGTGCCCGCCCGGCCGCCGACCCCGGACTCCGGACCGTCCCAGCCGAGCAGTGCTCCCAGCTTCCAGCGCACCGCGAACAGGAACCGGCCCACGGGGTTCCCGCCGTGCGGGCCGTCACCGCCGTCCGCCATCTGCCGCACGAGGTGGTGCAGGTCGTCCGGGCCTCCGGGCGTCGGCAGCACCCACACGTCCTCGACGCGGAAGTCGCCGGCGATCTCGTGTATCCGCCAGGGCCGCGACGTGTGTTCGGTCGCGGGAAGACGTAGCGCATGCATGGAGAGCCCCTCCTATACGGTGGCGTATAGATCGAGCATAGCCTCCCACATACGGCTCCGTATACTTCTCTGGGCTGGCCAGGAGGGACACGGACATGGGTGCGATCCGCACACCGCGGGACAAGTGGATCGAGGAAGGACTGCGGGCGCTCGACGCAGGCGGGCCGGAGGCCGTCCGCATCGAGGTGCTCGCCCAGAGGCTCGGGGTCAGCAAGGGAGGTTTCTACGGCTACTTCCGCAACCGGGCCGCCCTGCTGGAGGAGATGCTCGACACCTGGGAGCGAGGTGTCGCCGAGGACGTCATCGAGCGGATCGAGCGCGACGGGGGCAGCCCCCGTGAGCGGCTCGCCCGCCTCTTCGCGTTCGTGGGCTCGGCCGAGTCGCCCGTGACCAGCGCCGGCGTCGAGCTGGCCGTACGCGACTGGGCCCGGCGCGACGAAGGCGTCGCCCTTCGGCTCCGCCGGGTCGACAACCGGCGCATGGACTACCTGCGCCGCCTCTACGGGGCCTTCTGCGACGACGAGGACGATGTCGAGGCCCGCTGCCTGATCACCTTCTCGCTGCGCATCGGCGATCACCTGATCGCGGCCGACAACGGCCCGCGCGGCCGCACGGAGGTCCTTGCCGCGGTCGGCAAGCGTCTGCTCACCTGACGCCGCCGTGCCGCAGAGGCGGCAGGTGGTGACCGGCGGGGAAGGTGCCCGCCATGGAAGCCCGGGCAACCTCCACCGCAGAAGGACGCCCGCCTGACCCCGGGAGGCGAGCCGGCACCCGGTCGCAGGCCGGCCCCCGGCGTTCGAAAACGTGAGTGCGGCCGATCGGGCGGTCTGGGATCATGCGCGGATGCCCCACCCTCTCGAATCCCTGGTCATCCGGCACACCCACCGCCTGCCCGCCCCCTCCGGACCCGCGGGGCAAGGCGGTGCCGCAGCCCGGCAGTTCGACGCAGCGCTGATGTCCGTGGGCTTCAAGCTGTCGGGGGAGCTGCTGGAGCGCCTGTCGGGCCTGGCCGAGGAGAGCGTCCTCGACACCGCGTCACGCACGCTCGACACCGTGCGCACGATGGTCGGCGACCACGTCCGGCACAACGTCTACTTCGCCGACTTCCCCGCCAACGTTCCCGACACGCTCGACTTCTGGATGCAGTGCATCCGCGAGGCGCTCGACGACGGCGCCTCCCGGGCCGGCACCCTCGACCAGCTCCGGTCGGGCGTTGTCGACCTGCTGACCCTCCCGTCGTACGGCACCTACCGGCACACGTACGAAGAGATGCTCACCGCGCACGACGAGCTGCTCGCCGCCGCCGGCGACCGCATGACCGTCCTGCACGCGGGCGGCACCCCCGAAGCGGAGGCCACCGTCCTGTACCTTGCGCTGGCCGGCAGTGCCGTGCCGCTGGGCGACGACGGCCTGCGCGACCTCGCGGTGCTCGCCGGGCACTGCGCCGAAGGCCCGCAGCCCGCACAGATCCCGGTCCGGGAGAACCGCGCCGTCGTCAACCGCGCCCGCCTCGACCGCGGCGCGGACCTCCTGCTGGACACCGTCACCGATGCCCTGCGCCTGGCCTGCGCCCTGTCGGACGGCGACGTGACCCTCGCCGAGCCGACCCGCTTCCGGTCGCTGCCCCGGCCGGTCCGCCGTGCCCTCCTCGCCGGCCTCGACGCGGTCGTCGCCGCGTCCCCCGCCAAGCTCGCCGACGTCACCGCGCACCGCGAGGCGTTCAAACGCCTCGGCGAGCGCCTCCACCCGCACGAGTACCCGCACTGGCCGCACGCCGCGGACGTGTTCGCCGTCGCCCGCGGCGAGAAGGAGGCCCGGACCCTCGACAGCCGCGTGGAGGAACTGCTCGGCGCCGGCGACGTCACGGGCGCGGCACTGCTGCTGGCGTCCGCCGCCCCGGGCAGGCTGATGCGCTCCCTGGACCGGCTGCTGCGCGCCTGCCCCGGTCAGAAGGAGCGCGACGCGGTCGCGGCCGCCGCCGAGGGGGCGGCCCCGCAGGTCTCAGGCCGCGTCCTGCTGTCGGTACGCGAACACCTCCACAACCGGACCCGGGAGCGGGTGCCGCGCCCGCGCCGATTCTTCGTCAACCGCGGGGGCCGCGCCTGGGTCACCGCGGACACCCGCCCGCCCGTTCCGGAACCCGAGACCAAGCGCCTCGTCGCGGCCCTGGACGCCGAAACGCGGCGCCGGCTCCCGGAGCCCGGGCACCTGCTGGTCGATCCCGCCGTCCTCGACGTCGCGCTGCCGCTCAGCGGCAAGGCGACGGCGGCCGGGCTCGGCGTACTTCCCCGCGGCTCCCTCTCCCCGGTCGACGGGGAGCTGCTGCGCTTCTTCGTCCACTGGCGGCAGGCGCAGCGCAGCACCGACTTCGACCTGTCGGCCCTCATGCTGGACGGGTCGTACAAGACCCTGACCTGGCTGTCCTACACGGCCCTGCAGGACCTCGAAGGCGAACACTCGGGCGACATCACCGACGCCCCGGCGCCCGGCGGAGCCTCGGAGTTCATCAACCTGCGCCTGGACGCCGTACGCGGCGCTTTCATCGTCCCGCAGGTCAACATCTTCTCCGGGGAGGGCTTCGAGGAGGTCGCCGAGTCCTTCTTCGGCTTCATGCTGCGCGACGCCGATCAGCAGGGCCGCCCCTTCGAGCCGCGGACGGTCCGCATGAAGTCGGAGATGCGGGGGACGGGCAGGGTCGCCCTGCCGCTGGTGTTCCTGCGCGCGGGCGACGGCAGGTGGCGCGCCAAGTGGCTGCACCTGTACCTGAAGGGCAGCCCGAGCGCCAACCGGGTCGAGGAGAACAGGGTGTCGGTCGCCACCCTGGTGCGCGGCATCGTCGAACGCGACCAGCTGACGGTCCGACACCTGATCGACCTGATGGCCGACCGGGCCACCGCCACCACATGGTGGGACGGCAGGCAGCTCCCGAGCGGCCCGGTCACCTACGTCGGCCTGGAGCGCCCGGAAGGCCTCCACCCGCAGTCGGTCGTGATCACCCCGGAAAACCTGCGCGCGCTGATCCCGGCCTGACTGCTACCGTTGGCCCCGGCGAGGCCATGGGCGGACTTCCTTCTCACCACTCCACTGAACTAGTCCCCCCGCTTTCCTCGCCGTCGACGGCGAAGCCGGGGTGCCCACGGGCACCCCGGCTTCGCCGCTTTCCGAGCTCCCGCCGCCTTGGCCACCGGGACCCGCGCCGCCGTGGCAGCCGGCCCTTCTCACTGGCCGGACCCCTGGCCTTCGTGCCAGCCGCCGACCGGTCTGGTCAGGAAGGCCTCCGCCGGCTTGAGTCAGCCGCTCCGGGAGGAACAGCGCGGGGAACCGGCCCGGACGGCCTTGCCGCCGACTCCGACACGAGCCCCTTCCTGCCGGCCCAGGCGACCGCTCGGCCCGTGTGCCGGAGGCGGTCAGGTGGGGCGCGGGACGTACGCCAGACCGTGGGCGCCGGCCTCGCCGCGCTTGGCGATGTCCAGCCGGGCCAGGCGCTCCAGCGTCTCCAGGTCGACGACGTCGACGGTGGAGGAGACGACGCAGGCCACATAGCCGAGTCGCCCGTCGGGGGAGGAGGTGATGGTCAGCGGGAAGAGGCCGACCGGGACCTTGCCCAGCTGCTTGCGGGTCTCGGCACAGAACACCGTGAGGAGGCCGGGCGCGTGCCGCCCGAGTCGCGCCTCCGGGGCAGCGGTCACGCGCAACTCGCCCGCCAGCAGTCTGCCCCTCGACGTCAGGTGCACCGGCAGGATGACGTTCTGCGTCGGCAGGGTGTCGACGACGGACGCCGTCCGGCTGTCGATGACGCGGATGCCGGTGGCGGGCCGCCTCTCGTCGCTGCCGGAGAAGTCGGCGTACGGCGCGGCGACGAAGGCGTGCGTGCCGTCGGCGGAGACGGCGAGCCCCTCGCTGCCCGGGACCCCGACCTTCGCGGTGAGGGTGCCCCGTTCGAGGTCCACGACGGACACGAACGACGCTTCCTTGTTCGTGGCGTAGCCCGTCCGGCCCGCCGGGTCGATAGCGAACCAGTGCGGGCCGGGAGCGTGCGTGTCGATCCTGCCCAAGGGCCGCCGGGTACCCGTGTCGATCACCACGACGCCTCCGGGCCGGTCCCGGGCGCCTTCCACACTGACGTAGAGCCGCCTGCGCGCCGTGTCCAGCGCCAGCCCGTGCGGCCCGTGCTCCGGGGCGAGGTCGACGACCTCGACGATGCGGCGGCTGTCGGGGTCGATGACGGCCAGCTCGGTGCGTCGACCGCCGTTCGCGTGGTAGTAGCCCGAGTGGTACGTCAGCGTGCACCACAGCAGCCGCTGCGTCGGGTCGTGGCACAGCTCGTGCGGCTCGGCGGGGACCTGCACCTCACCGAGGCGCCGGTCGGAGGCGGCGTCGAAGAACGAGACCGTCGCGCCGCTCTGACTGGCGACGGCGAGTACGTCGCCCTCTCGACCGGTACGGGGGGACTGCTGCACAGCGGCTCCTTCAGCGGGGCGAAGCGGAAATGCCGCGCGTCTCTTCGCGGGCGTCTCCACCCTCCGGTTCCGGTGGGGGCCACAGCAATGCAAAGATTGACATCCGATCATTGCCGAAATCGAAAAATAGCAGCTCAGAAGGGCAAGGGTGCCTTGGATCTCAACCTGCTCCGCGTGCTGGACGCCCTGCTCCAGGAGAACAGCGTGACCCGCGCCGCGGAGCGTCTGGGCACCTCGCCGGCGGCCGTCAGCCGGTCCCTGGCGCGCCTGCGCCGCGCCGTCGGCGACCCGCTGCTCGTCCGGGCCGGCCAGGGGCTGGTCCCCACCCCGCGCGCCGCGGAACTACGGACGGAGGTCGGCTCGTTGCTCCGCAGCTGCGACAGCGTGCTGCGGCCCGGTGCCGGCTTCGACGCCGCGCACCTCCAGCGCACCTTCACGGTGCAGGCCGCCGACCTGCTCCTGGTGGGCGTGGCCGGGGGCCTGACCGAGCGGATCCACGCGGAAGCCCCCCAGGTGGACGTCGTCTTCCTGCCGGAGGCGCTGGAGGGCGGCCCGGGGCTGCGGCAGGGCTGGGTGGACGTCGAACTGGGCGTCCTCGGACACCTGGACCCGGAGATCCAGACCCGGCCCCTCTCGCGGACGCCGCTGGTCGGCATCGCCCGCAGCGGGCACCCCCTCTTCGACGGGCCGATCGACGCCCGCCGCTTCGCCGCGGCCGACCACATCGGCATCTCCCGACTCGGCAAACGCCTCGGCCCCATCGACACCGCTCTCGCGGAACTCGGACTGCGCCGCCGGACCGCAGTCGTCGTACCCAGCCACACCAGCGCGATGATGCTCGCCCGGGACACCGACCTCGTGGCGCTCAGCCTGGCCGACTGGCTCCCCGACACCGTCTCCGCCCTGGGCCTGCGGACGTTCCCCGTCCCCCTCGACCTGGAGCCCCTGCACCTCGGAATGGCCTGGCATCCCCGCAATTCGGCAGACCCGGGGCACCGCTGGTTCCGCGAGCACGTCGCGTCCGCCGTCCGGACCGACCGGACCAAGCCCCACCCGGCCCCCGTGGACGGCCGACCCCCCTGACCGGCGAGACCGTGCGGGACACTCCGCGTTCCGCGGGCAGAGCGGCAAGATCATGAAGCGGCAGGGCCCGCAGCAGCCCCGGGGTGCCAGGCAGCCGCGGCGGTATCAAGAGAAAGGGACTGGGATGGGGAATCTCGACGTGATCAGGTTCGCGGACCGGGCGCGGCGTGTAGCGGTGGTACTGGCGGACGGGGCGGGCGGCGGCCGCTACGAGGGTTGGCATGAGGCGGAGATCGTCATCGAGACGGGTTTCGTCGGTGCGCGCCTGCCGCTGCACTGCACCGACGCCGACCTCGCCGACCTCGCCCTCTTCCTTGAGGCCCGCGCCGCCGAGGAGGAGGACGGTCGCCTACCGGACGGGACGGCGACCGACTGGCCCGAGGCCGGCCGCAGCGCCTACCTGCGGCTGCACGCCGCCGACCCCTTCGTGGTGGAGATACGCGACCCGGTGCAGAGCGGCGTGTGCGTGCAGGTGCCGCTCGATCTGCGTGCAGGGTGGGCCGCCCGCGCGGCCTTGCGGCTCGGCCGCCTGCGTGCCGCGCTCGCCGAGGGCCGCTGAGGCGCCGCGACCGCCGCGCGATCCCCAACCGACGGCTGTACAGGGGCCGCTGGTACGGCCGTTCCGCCACGGCACCCTGCTTCGACCACGGACCCGAGAGCGGAAGCCTCCGGCGCACCAGTGCGCGGGCGGGTCCCTCAGCCCCCCGACAGGGACGTTCGGCCCCTCCTTCGACGCGCCGCGAATCGCCATCGTGAACACGTCACCCCGCACCAGCCCCGCGACCCGGAGGTCTGCCATGTCCCGTCCCGTCACCGTCGGCTTCGACGGATCGCGAGAGAGCCTCGCCGCCGTCGAGTGGGCCGCCAAGGAAGCCGGGCTGCGCCGCCTGCCGCTGCGGCTGCTCCACGTGTGGGACATCGAACCGGACGTGCACACCCCGCTGATCGGCCCCGACACCCGGCGCCATTGGACCGAGCACATCCCGCGGACGGCCGCCGAGCGCGTATGCAAGGACCACCCGGAACTCCACGTCGACACGACGCAGCGGTGCGGCAACCCCGCGCAGATCCTGGCCGAGGCCGCGCAGGAGTCCGAGCTGCTGGTCGTCGGTTCCCGTGGGCTCGGCGCCTTCATCGGGTTCATGGTGGGCTCCGTCGCGCTGTCCGTCGTTGCCCGCAGCGAACAGCCCGTCGTCCTCGTCCGTGCCGCAGAGCCGCCACGTACCGCGCCCGGCGCTGCGACGGCTCCGGCCCCGGCGGACGGCCGCGTCGTCCTCGGCGTCGATCTCGCCCACCCCTGCGACGAGGTCCTCGACTTCGCCTTCGCCCACGCCGACCGCCACGGCATCCCCCTGCACGTAGTGCACAGCTGGAACTTCCCGCCCGTGTACACCCCGGAGCCCACGGCGGCCGTCGTCGCGCTGCAGGACGAGGTGGCGGCCGCGAAGGAAGGGGCGTTCACGGACGTCGTGGAGCAGTGGCAGCACAAGTACCCCGACGTCGTGGTCACCCGGGAGTGCCGTCTCGGGCACCCGGTGCCGGACCTGGTGGAGGCGGCTCGTGGAGCGGGCCTCGTCGTGGTCGGCCGCCGCAGCCGGCGCTCGCGGTTCGGTGCGCACATCGGATCGGTGGCGCACGCGGTGCTGCACCACTGCACGGCGCCGGTGGCCGTGGTCCCTCACGACTGACGAACACCCCGACCGGGAGCCGGCGGCCCCGCCGAGGTGGGACGACGAGGCCATCCGGCACTGCGGTCGCCCCCGAGGGGCCATGCGTCCGGGGCGGGCATCGAAGGCCGGGGCGTCACCCAGGTGCATGGAGCGGAGCGTTGTTCACGCCGCTGATGGGCGGGCGTCCGCCGAGTGGGGGGGGGTGGCAGACCACATGGGCCTGTCCACCCGGGCATGGGCGCGGCCCGCAAGCCGGCGCAGGGCCATGTGAGTCTCTTCCTCCGCACCGTTCACGCATCCGACTCGGAAGCAGGCTCTCGCGCCGGTGGCTGCGCCCCGCCCACAGTCCCGACCCCGGAGGTCAGCGGCCGTGCCTCGGTGCGTGGCGGCCCGGGGCCGGGCGGCTGAGGGGCTGTGCCTTGCCGGGACCTGGTCGCCGCTGCCGCTTGCCGGCGCGCTCCCCGGCTGCGGTCAGCCGTCATGCTCCTCGAGGTGTGCTTCTCTGGCCCGCGATACTCGCGCTTGCTGAAGGCGTGTCTGCCAGCCGCAACTGCACTTCAGCTGCACCGTGCCCGACGGGATGATGTTCCTGGATCCGTCAGCGTCGGGGGGCAGTTCCATCCACTCGATCGTCTCTGTGAATCGATGGCTGCTGGGCATGCAGGAAGCGTAGGGACAGAGCGGGCAGCTCGCCAGCCATGGGGCACGATCCACTCAACCCGGGGCCGCCGCGGTCCTCACGGGCGCGGCCGGAGGAGGTTCCACGGCTACGCCGCTGCCGGCCATCTCGTGGGCCGGCCTCGTGTCGGGCGCGGACTGGCCGACGGTGGCGGGCAGCTGGTCCTGTTGCAGCGCGCCGACACCGCCCGCATCAGCGCGGCGGGTACCGACCGGTGGCCGGACCTGCCGAAGGCGACGATGCCGGCGGCGTGGGTTGCGGCGCGATGTCGGCCTGACCGGACACGGCGGTCGGGATGGCCGTCCTCGACCGGCGCGGCGTCGGGTTCGCGGGGCTCCTCGCGGCTGCGCATGCGCAGGATGTCGGCGGTCGACCGGGCCGTCGCCGTTCATCTGGCGGGGCGCCGGCCGCGCGGCCCGTACCGGTCCCGGGCCCGGGTCCGTACGCGGCGCCCGCCGGTTCGGGTCCGTCGGGTCTGCGGCCGCGTCGGCCGCCGCTGCCGCCGCCCCCACGGCTGCTGCCGATCCGGCCCCGGCCCGGGCGTCGGCTCCCCGCCGGGGGTGGGGGCCGCGCGTTATTCCAGCGCTCCGAGGGCGGTGTCAGGCCGCCAGCGGATCCACGAGTGACGCCCTCGGCCAGGAGCCGGCGGACCCGGTCCGGTGGATGCGGACCGGGAGTCGGCCCGCGCCGGTTCCGCACTCCTCGCTCCGGACCCCCTCCTGCCGGCCTCTGTGCACCTCGTCGGATGCGAGGGGTGATTGAGCCGCTACGGGAACGCTTTGCTCTGCTCGCATCGGGTGAGGCAGTGCCCGGTGTTAAGGACGCGTATGAATTTTTGAGGGTGGAAGTGCGGCTGGAAGCCCTGCGGCGTCCTTCGGGCACGGGGCGCCGGGTGTCCGCGGGGCGGTTCGGTGCCGGGCTTCTGCCCTGCTATTGCAGGCTTGCTGAGGTTGGGGACCGTCTGTGGCCGGGTGCTCTGGGCACAAGCGCAGGGCGGAACGGGGACGGTCCGGGCGGTGCGCGTCCGCGTCGGCGGCAGGCTCATACTCGATGGTCGTCGTGAGGCCCCGGCTGGTGGGCTGGTGGGCTGGTGTGCGGGTGTGCCGGACGGGCCGGAAAGGTTCATGGGAGATATGAGGGACGCGGATCAGGCGGGTATGCCCGAGGTGGTGGACAGTCCTGCTCCACGGGCTCAGCCGTCCGGCGGGTTGGCTGAATGGCTGCTGCGGCACAAGGTGCAGCCGGTGGGCCCGGCGGCCGGGGAGGCGCACGCCGAGCCGCACCCGTGGTGGAAGGTGATGTGCCTGACCGGTGTCGACTACTTCTCCAGCCTCGCCTACGTGCCTGCGATCGCGGCTCTTGCCGCGGGGGCGGTCTCGCCGCTGGCGACGCTGCTGATCGTGGCACTGACGCTGCTGGGGATGCTGCCGATGTACCGACGGGTGGCGAAGGAGAGCCCCCACGGCGCAGGTTCGGTGGCCATGCTGGAGAACCTGCTGCCGTTCTGGTGGGGCAAGCTGTTCGTGCTGGTCCTCCTCGGCTTCGTGGCCACCTCCTGGATCATCACGATCACCCTGTCCACCGCGGACGCCTCCGTGCACGTGGTGGAGAACCCTTTCTTCCCCGCGGTCCTGCATGGCCACGAGGTCGCCCTGACGGTGGTGCTGCTCCTCGTACTCGGCGGGGTGTTCCTGCTCGGGTTCAGCGAAGCGGTCAGCGTGGCCATTCCCCTGGTCGCCGTCTTCCTCGCCCTCAACGCGGTCGTCATCGGTGTCGGGCTGGTTCACGTGTTCACCACGCCCGGGGCCTGGTCGGCGTGGACCGACGCCCTCGCGGCGGGCGGAGGCGGCTTCGGCGACCTGGTGGGCCCGGCGCTGCTGGCGTTCCCTCTCCTGGTGCTGGGTCTGTCGGGCTTCGAGACCGGCGTGAGCATGATGCCGCTCGTCGCCGCCGAAGGCGACGATGCCGAGCAGCGGCTGCGCTCGCGGATCCGCAACACCCGCCGGCTGCTGACCACCGCCGCGCTCGTCATGAGCGTCTACCTCCTCTCCGCCAGCTTCGTCACCACCCTCCTCATCCCGCACGAACTGTTCGAACCGGGCGGCGCCGCCAACGGCCGCGCCCTGGCATGGCTGGCCCACGAGCACGTCGGCGAGGCATTCGGCACCGTCTACGACATCAGCACCATCCTGATCCTGTGGTTCGCCGGCGCCTCCGCCATGGCGGGACTGGTCAACATCGTCCCCCGCTACCTGCCCGACTACGGCATGGCCCCCGAATGGGGACGCGCCGTGCGCCCCGTCGTGATCGTCTACACCGTCCTGTGCATCGCGATCACCATCGCCTTCAACGCCGACGTCGACGAACAGGCCGGCGCATACGCCACCGGCATCCTCGCGATGATGGTTTCCGGCGCCTTCGCCGTCACCGTCTCCGTCGCACGCCACCGCCGCCGCGCCACCACCGTCGGCTTCGCCCTGCTCACCGCCGTCCTGCTCTACGCCCTGATCGCCAACATCATCGACAAGCCCGACGGCATCGTCATTTCCGCGTTCTTCATCGCCGGGATCATCACCGTCTCGCTGATCTCCCGCGTCTCCCGCACCACCGAGCTGCGCGCCGACCGCATCGTCTTCGACGCCGAGGCCCGCCGCTTCATCGACGACACCCTCGCCCACGACGGTGCCATCAACCTCATCGCCAACCGCCGCCAGGCGGGCGATGTCGCCGAGTACCGCGACAAGGAAAGCGAACAGCGCGGCGTGAACCCCGTGCCCGGCCGCGCCGACGTCCTCTTCCTGGAGATCGACGTCGTGGACCCCTCCGACTTCAGCGACACCCTCACCGTCCACGGGGCCGAGGTCGGCGGCCACCGGATCCTGCGTGCCGAGGCGCCGGCCGCCCCGAACGCCATCGCCGCGATCCTGCTGGCCCTGCGGAATGCCACCGGGGTCCAGCCGCACTGCCACTTCGCCTGGGCCGAGGGCAGCCCGTTGGTGCACATGGTCCGCTACTTCCTCCTCGGACGCGGCGACACCGCCCCGGTCACCCGCGAGATCATCCGCAGTCACGAACCCGACCCCGCGCGCCGCCCCGGCATCCACGTCGGAGGCTGACCACCGCAACCGCACACCACCGCTTGCGCGGACCGAGGCATCCGGGAGGCCCGCGGACCATGACCTCCACCCCGGACCGCCGCACGCGGCTCAGGGCCATCAAGAGCCGGGCCCACCGACACCGCGTCCGCCGTGCCGGTGCCCCGGTCCGTCCGGAGCGGCAAGGATCCGTACCGATATCGGTGTTCACGCCGAGTTATGCTCTGGCCTGCGAGTTCGGTGCGGCGCGGACGCCGCGCCGTACCGGGCGCGACATGTACAGGAGACATCAGTTGATCGGTCGTCAGAGGGAGCGGGCGGCCATCGCCGAGGCGCTCGCGCCGAGCGCCCCCGTCGCGTCGCTGCTGCTGCTCGGGGAGCCAGGGGTGGGCAAGACGACCCTGCTCGACTCGGCGGCCGACACGGCCTCGGCGGCAGGCGCCACCGTGCTCAGGGTGCGCGGCAGCGCCGCCGAGACCGAGCTCGCCTTCGCCGGTCTGCACCAACTGCTGTTGCCCGTCCTGGACCGCGCCGAGGGCCTGCCCGTCCGGCAACGCGCCGCCCTGCTCAGCGCGTTCGGTCTCGGCGACGACAACCCGGCGCCGCCCGACCTGATGATGATGAGCCTCGCCGTGCTGACCCTGGCCTCCCAACTCGCCTCGGCGAGGCAGCTGCTGCTGGTGGTGGACGACGTCCAGTGGCTCGACCACGGCAGCTGCCAGGTGCTGGGCTTCCTCGCCCGGCGCCTCGCGGGCGAGCCCATCGGGCTGCTCCTCGCCGCCCGGGGCACGCGCCGCCCCGACTGGCTGGACCGGTCCGTACCGGAGCTGCTGGTCCCGTCCCTCCCGCCGGCCGAGGCCGAGGAACTCCTCAGCACCCAGCCGGACGCCCCCACCGGGCCCGCCCGGCGCAGGATCCTCGAAACGGCGGCCGGCAACCCGCTCGCCCTGGTCGAACTCGCCCGGCAGGCGGCGCGCGACGGCGGACTGCCCGCGACGGGCCACGTGCCGGTGACCGACCTGCTGGAGCGGACCTTCGCCGCCCAGGTGGACGAGCTGCCCGCCGCGTCCCGCGGGGCGCTGCTGCTCGCCGCGGCGGCGGAGGGCGCGGGCCTCGCCGATGTCATGGCCGCACTGCCGCCCGGTACGGACGTGGAGGTGTGGCGGCCGGCGGAACAGGCGGGTCTGATCCGCCTCCACCCGGACCGCATCGACTTCCGCCACCCGCTGGTCCGGTCCGCCATCTACGGTGCGGCGCCCTTCGCCGAACGCCGGCGCGCGCACCTGGCGCTGGCCGCCGCCCTCCGGGGCGACCCGGACAGGCGGGCCTGGCAGCTGTCGGCGGCCACCGTGGCGCCCGACGCGTCGGTCGCCGGCGCCCTGGAGGAGACCGCACTGCGTGCGGTGGCCCGGGGTGCGATGGCCGAGGCGGTCGCCGGTCTGGAGCGGGCCGCGCAGCTGGGCACCGACCCCGCCGACCGGGTCCGCCGACTGGCCACCGCGGCGTACGCCTCGGTGCTGGCCGGCGACCTCGGCCAGGCGGAGGCGTTCGCCGCGCCGGCCCTCGAAGCGAACCGCGACCCGATGACCGAGGGATGGATCTGCGGTCTCAGCAGCCTCGTCGCCATGCTCACCCTGCGGTTGGAGAGGGCGTTCGCCCTGGTCGACTCCGACGGGCTGATGCACCCGGCGGCGATCGGCGCCGGCGTGTCGACCATCGCGACCGGGGTCGCCTACCATTCGGGCTCCCCCGCCCAGCGGGCCCGCCTGCGCGCCCTGTTGGAGCGGCGCGACACGCAGGACATCGCCTCCCACCCGTTCCACCTCTGGGACCTCGGGGTGACGGACCCGTTCCTGCACGGCGCCTCGATCCGCCACGTGCTGCCCGCCGTCGCCGCTGCCCCCGGCCGGCTCCCCACCGAACTGCACACCCTCGGCGTGCTCTGCCTCGTACTGGACGAGACCGAGACCGCGGTGAGCCTGCTCGGCGAGCTGGTGAACCCGCAGTGGGAGGACGCGGACGCCTTCCACGCCGGGATGACCGCCGCCGACCTGGCCTGGGCGAACGTCGACGGCGGCCGGTGGGCCGACGCACGGCTCGGCGTCGAGCGCCTCGCCGTGCGGTTCCTGGACGGCGAGCACACCCTCGGCTCCGTACGGGCCCTGACCGTCCTGGCCACCCTGCACGCCCTCACCGGCGAGCCCGAGACGGCGCTCCGGCACGCGGCGGCCGCACTGGCCGTGACCGAGCCGGCCGGCGCACTCGGGACCGTGGTGCGCGCCCGCCGCGCCGCCGGCCTGGCGGCCACGGCCCTGGGCGACCACGCCGCCGCCCACCGGCACCTGCGCGGGGTCTTCGACGCGGCCGGCCACCCGCTGCACCACCACCTGTCCTGCTACGCGGTCGCCGACCTCGCGGCCGCCGCCGTGCTCACCGGGCACGCCGACGAGGCCCGCACCGTGCTGGCGCGGGTGGGCGCCGAGGTCGGCGACGGGGCCTCCGCCCGGCTGCGGCAGACCCTGGACCGGGCCGCAGCCCTGCTCGCCGACCCGACGGACGCCGGGCGGCTGTTCCTGGCCGCGCTGGCCGACCCGACCGGCCGGCGATGGCCCTTCGAGCGGGCCCAGGTATGGCTGGAGTACGGCGAATGGCTGCGCCGGCAGCGCCGGATCGCGGACGCCCGGGAAGCCCTCACCAGGGCGCGGGAGATCTTCGACGGCCTCGGTGCCGTGCACTGGAGCGCGCGGGCCGAGGCGGAGCTCAGGGCGGCCGGCGTCACCGTCGCGCAGGGCCGGCCCAGCGCCCTGCGGTCCCTGACGCCGCAGCGGCAGCGCATCGTCCGACTCGCCGCCCAGGGCCTGACCAACCGTGAGATCGGCGAGCGGCTGTTCCTGTCCCCGCGCACCGTGGGCACCCACCTCTACCAGGCCTTCCCCGCACTGGGCGTCTCCTCGCGCAGCCAGCTGCGGGACGTGGTCGAGCAGGACGCGGCGGCCGGCCTCTGACGGCAGGGGCGGCGGCGCGGCGCCGCCGCACCCGGAGGCGTGCCGCACACGGGGCAAGTCATGTGACGGATGGCTGCGGCGGCCGGGCCCCCGAGAGTGGTTGCGGAACCCCCCGCACCCAACCGGAGTCACGTTGTCCCATGTCAGCACCACCGCAGCCCTCCCCGTCACCGAACGCGCCGACTACTGGCACAGCCTGGTCTCCGGCACCTTCGTCCCGCTGGACGTCGCCCTCCACGAACCTGAGCCGAGGGCCGGCACGATCGTCAGCCGGCACGTCGGCGCCCTGCAGATCTCCGACGTCGAAGCCGGACCGCAGGCCGTCATCCGCAGCCGGCACCGCATCGCCCAGGGCGGCGGGCAGTACGTGACCGTCACGCTCCAGCACCGGGGAACGGCGCGACTGACCCAGCACGGGCGGCAGGCACTGGTCGTCCCGGGGACGTTCACCTGCTCGGACGCCGGCCGGCCGTACCGCCGGGAGCAGCCGGACGGTTTCCGCTTCACCGCGTTCCGCCTGCCGAAGCAGGACATCGGCGTCTCCGACGACGACCTCGGCGCGGTGACCGCGACCGTGTTCGACGGCCGGTCCGGGACCGCAGGGCTGCTGGCCGGCTACCTCACCCGGCTCGCGGAGCAGGCGCCCGGCTTCGACGCCGACACCGGCCACCGGCTCGCCCTGACCGCCGCCGACCTGCTCGCCGTGCTGGTCCGCGAACGGCAGGGCCGGCCGGGCCCGCATGCGCCGGAGGCCGCCCGGGGCATCCTGGCCCGGACGAAGGAGTACGTTCGGCTGCACCTGGCGGACCCCGGGCTGACCCCGGAGCGGATCGCGGCCGCGCACCACATCTCGGTGCGCTACCTGCACCGGCTCTTCGAGGCGGAGGGCACGTCCGTGGGCCGGTGGATCCACGCCGAACGCCTGGACCGCTGCCGCCGCGACCTGGCCCGCCGCGCCGGGAACGGGCCGACGGTGTCGGCGGTCGCGCAGAGCTGGGGCTTCGTCAGCCCCTCGCACTTCAGCCGGTCCTTCCGCGCCGCGTACGGGATGACGCCGCGCGAGTGGCAGGCGGCGTCCCGGGGGCCGGCCGGCTCCGCCTGAGCGGGCCCCGCCCGGCCCGCGCCCGGCCGCCGCCGGGCCGGCCCTCCGGCGCCGCGAGCTGCTCCTGGAACGGCACCACCGCCCGCCCAGTCCGGCGCGCAGGCGGGCGGTACGCGGGTGCCGGCGCGCTTCAGAGGGTGCGGCGGACGCCGGCCTGCCGCTCCAGGTTGCGCAGTTGCACGGCGAGGTCCCCCTCGACGGCGTGGCGGGCCGGCCCGCTGCGCCCGATCGGGAGTACCTCCTCGCTGCGCATGTCCTCCAGCATCAGGGCGAAGGCCGCGTAGGCTGCCGCGAGCGCCACGGCCAGGCCGAGGGCCCCGGCGGTCCGGGTGAGGGCCTCGGAGCCCGTCAGTCCGCCGAGGCCGGTCGCGGCCCACCGCGGCAGGGAGGCCGCGATGACGACCCACAGGGCGCGTTTGGGGCGGGTGACCGCGGCCATGAGCGCCCCGAGGACGAGGAAGGCCAGGTTGAACACGCCGAGCACCCTGGGCCCGCCCGCCGCACCGGTTCCCATGACCAGGGCGTACGCCAGCCAGCTGCCGGCGAACACGCCCATGAGGGTGGCCGCGACGACGTCCCGGGCGCTGAAGGCGAGGACGCTCACCAGGAACTGCAGCGCGAACGCGGGCAGCACGCACAGGGCGACGGCCCGCCGCTCCGAGGCGTCGAACACGCCGAGTTGCAGGCAGCCGGTCATGACGGAGGCGATCGCGACGGCGAAGAAGCCCAGCGGCATCGGGGAGGCCATCGGGCGCAGGTTGATGCGGGTCATCGCCCGCAGGTCGGGTTCGAAGCGGCGCCCCGATCCGCTGCCGGAGGCGGTGTCTGTACTCATGTGCGGGTCACTCTCGGTCAGGGGGCGAAGCAGGGGTCGACGGCGGCGGGACCGGGCTGCGCCGGGGGCAGGGTCCCGCGCGCCGCACGCCACCGGCGGTGCTCCCCGGACTCGGCGACCGCCTCCGCCATGGCGTAGGCCTGGCGCGCGCCGGCCGACCGGTAGCCGCCGAAGCGGGCGACGGGGCTCCAGTCGGGGCGGATCGGCGGAAGCGGCTCGTCGAGGCCGGCGTACTCGGCGCTCGCGTGGACGATGCGCCCGCCGACCACGGTGAGGACGGACTCGATGTCCGGGATGGCGGCCTCGGGCACGGTGAAGTAGTCCGCGGACAGCACCGCGAGGTCGGCGAGGAAGCCCTCGCGCAGCATGCCCTTGGTGCCGTCCTCGCCGGTCAGGCGGGCACCGCCGCGGGTGTACAGCTCCAGTGCGGTCTGCCGGTCGAGCAGGTTCGCGGCCGGGCGGAGGGCGGTGCCGCCCACGGTCCTGCCGGTCACCAGCCAGTGCAGTGACACCCAAGGGTTGTACGAGGAGACTCGGGTGGCGTCGGTGCCGGCGGCGACGGTCAGCCCGCGCTCCAGCATGGCCCGGACGGGCGGGGTGCGGGAGGCGGCCTCGGCCCCGTACCGCTCCGCGAACGCGGTGCCCTGGAACGACATCCGGTTCTGCACGGACAGGGCTCCGCCGAGGGCGGCGATCCGGTCGAGGCTGTCGTCGCGGACGGTCTCGGCGTGGTCGAAGAGCCACCGGCTGCCGGCGGGGAAGAGTCCCTCGGCGGCGAGCTTCTCGAAGACCGCGAGGTCGCGGCGGATGGTCTCGTCGTAGGTGGCGTGGAGGCGGAAGCCCCAACCGTGCTCGGTCAGCAGCCGGACGGCCTGCTCGAACTCGGCCTCGTAGCCGGCGGCGAGCTCCGGCCGTGGTTCGGAGAAGTTCTCGAAGTCGGCGGCGGCCCAGGTCAGGTTCTCTCCGGCGCCGCCCAGGCGCAGCCACTCGTCGCCGTCGCCGGGCCGCACGGTCTGCGTCCAGCGCCGCAGGTCGGCGAGTTCCTGCCCGGCTGTCTGCGGGAACAGATGGTAGGTGATGCGCAGGGACAGCTCGCCGGAGCCGGCCAGGTCGATGACGGTGGCGTAGTCGTCGGGGAAGCTCTGGAACCCGCCGGCGGCGTCCACCGCCGAGGTGAGCCCGAAGCGGTTGAGTTCGCGCAGGAAGTGGCGGGTGGAGGTGCGCCTGTCGGCGGCGTCCAGGACGGGCGCCTTGGCGAGGGCGGAGTAGAGGAGCAGCGCGCTCGGCGCCGCCAACAGCACCCCGGTCGGCTCGCCGTCCCGCCCCCGGACGATCTGCCCGCCGCGCGGATCGGGGGTCCTGCGGGTGAGGCCGGCGGCCCGTACCGCGGCCCGGTTCATCAGCGCCGACTGGTACAGGTGCAGGACGAAGACCGGGGTGTCGGGCGCTGCGGCGTTCAGTTCGGCCACGGTGGGCATCCGGCGCTCGGCGAACTGTTCGGCGGTCCAGCCGCCGACGACGCGGATCCACTGCCCCTTGGGGGTGCGGCCCGCCTGCTCGCGGAGCATCGCCAGGGCCTCGCGGAGGCTGGGCACGCCGTCCCACCGCAGTTCCAGCACGTAGTTGAGGCCGCCGCGGATGACATGGAGGTGGGAGTCGTTCAGTCCGGGGACGACCCGGCGGCCGAGGGCGTCGATGACCCTGGTGGCCGGGCCGACGTGGGCGGCCAGGTCGTGGTCGTCGCCGAGGGCGAGGATCCGGCCGTCGCGGACGGCCAGGGCCGAGGAGGCGGGCCGGGCCGGGTCGCCGGTGTGGATCCGGGCGTTGCGCAGCAGGAGGTCGGCGGGGGCGGGGCCGCCGGGACGGGCCGCCGGGACGACTCCGGCCACGGGCATGCTCGGGCCGGGCGCGCCGTTCGCGGGGGTGCCGGTCACGCCAGGGCCTCGCGCAGGGTGTCGACGGCAAGCCGGATCGCCAGGCCGGCGGCCCGGGTCTCGCGCAGGGCGTTCAGCATGGCGAAGTCGTGGATGGTGCCGAGGACGCGCACCGCGGTGACGGGCACGCCGGCGGCGCGCAGTGCGGCCGCGTATGCCTCGCCCTCGTCGCGCAGGACGTCGGCTTCGGCGGTGATCACCAGGGCCGGGGGCAGGCCGGCGAGCTGCTCGGTGCTCGCGCGCAGCGGCGAGGCGGTGATCCGGGCCCGGTCGGCGGTGTCGGTCGTGTACTGGTCCCAGAACCACCGCATGGCGTCTCGGCGCAGGAAGTAGCCCTCGGCGAAGGCCTCGTAGGAGGGGGTGTCGAAGGAGGCGTCGGTGACCGGGTAGAAGAGCACCTGCTGCCGGAGGACGACGTCCCCGCGCTCCTTGGCCATGAGGGTGAGGGCGGCGCTCATGTTGCCGCCGACGGAGTCCCCGGCGACGGCGATCCGGCCGGCGTCGAGCCCCTTCGCGGCGCCGTCGCGGACGATCCATCGGGCGACTGCGTAGTTCTGCTCGATCGCGACGGGGTAGCGGGCCTCGGGCGAAAGGTCGTACTCGGGGAAGACGACGGCGGCGCCGGTGCCGGCGGCCAGTTCACGGACCAGGCGGTCGTGGGTGCGCGCGTTGCCGAACACCCAGCCGGCACCGTGGATGTAGAGGACGACGGGGAGGGGGCCGGCCGCACCGCGGGGGCGGACGATGCGGGCGCGGACGGAGCCGGTGGGGCCGCCCTCCACGGTGATCCACTCCTCGTCCGTCCCCGGCAGGGACACGCCCGCGCCGTTCTGGACGGTGTCGACGGCCTTGCGGCCGTCGGCGACGGGGATCTCGTGGAGGAAGGGCGGCAGGGCCGTGGCGTCGGCGAAGGCCTGGGCGGCAGGCTCCAGCACGGGTTCGTGCGGCACGGGAAACTCCTTTGG
>NZ_RPSE01000229.1:0-9864 GCF_003949955.1 Streptomyces sp. WAC05292 | reverse complement strand
GGGGTGAAGGGGTCGGGGCCCGCCGAGCCGACGGGCTGGAGGTGGATCTCCTGGTTCTCGGGGCCGGCCGGGGCGGGGGGCTCTTCGCCGCCACCGCAGGCCGCGGCGGCGAGGCTGAGCAGCGTCAAGAGGGCTGCGCGGGCCGGTGTGTGACGGCGCGGCGCCTGACGGGGTGTCGACTCGTGCACGGTTTTCTCCCTCTTCGCCCCGGATGCTCCCTCCTGTCTGCCGTATGCCGGCAGGCCCCGCAACCGGAGCGCCCGCAGCCGGGGGCACGGCCTCCCCCGGGCGGTGCGGAGGCATCCGGGAGCGCAGCCCTTGAACGCGTTCAGCGCTTCCCGTAGGGTCGTGGCGTGAACTGAACGCGTTCAAAGCGCGGGGTGTCCGCGCCCGCGGGTACGCGGTGTGCGCGGTACGGCCCCGCCCGGCGCCCGCCGGCGCTCCCCGGTCCCGTACCGCGCGGGGAGTTCCCCGGGGGCTGCCGAACCGCGGTCGGCCGGGGCAGGAGCAGTCCGTGCCGCAGACGGAGGAGACGATCCGATGACCCGACTCACCGGGGCGGCCCGCCCCGCGCTCACCTACCCGGAGCGGGGCGCCACCGCCTCGCTGCCCCTGCCCGAGCCGTACGACCACCTCCGCCACCGCACCCGGCTCGGCCGCGGACGCGCCGTCTTCGAGGCGGCCGGCGCCGCGGTCACGACGTTCGGCGCGCACCGCGCCGCGGGCGTGGCGGTCCGCTGCGGCCACGGCGCCGTCCGGCCAGGGAGCCGGGTCGCGGTCGGGCTCGGCTGGGGCCCGCTGCGGTTCGAGGTTCCCTGCGAGGTCGTCTGGACGGCGTACGAGCCCGCCCGGACCGGCTTCGCCTACGGGACCCTGGCCGGCCACCCCGAGCAGGGCGAGGAGTCCTTCCTGGTCCTCCTCGACCGGGACGGCACCGTGTGGTTCGAGGTGACCGCCTTCAGCCGCCCCGCCCGCTGGTACACGCGGGCCGCCGGCCCGCTGGTCCCCCTCCTCCAGCGCCGCTACGCCCGCCGGCTGGGCCGCGCCCTGCGCAGGCTGGCCGCCGCGGCCTGAACCGGCCGATACTGGAGGTGATGGACTGGTTCACGGCGCCCGACCTCTGGCTGGGCCGGCTGGTCTTCCAGCGGGCCCTCGCCGTCGTCTACCTCGTCGCCTTCCTGACGGCCGCCCTCCAGTTCCGGGCTCTGATCGGGAGCCGCGGCATGCTGCCGATCCCGCGGTACGTGCGGTTCGTGCCCTTCAGACGCGCCCCGAGCCTGTTCCAACTCCACTACACGGACCGGCTCTTCGCCGGCTGCGCCTGGACGGGGGCGGCCCTGGCCGCGGCGCTGGCGGCCGGCGCGGGGGACGCGGTGCCGCTCGGTGCGGCGATGGCGATGTGGGCGGCGCTGTGGGCGCTGTACCTGTCGATCGTGAACGTGGGCCAGACCTGGTACTCCTTCGGCTGGGAGTCCCTCCTGCTGGAGGCCGGCTTCCTCGCGGTGTTCCTCGGCAACGCGGACACCGGGCCGCCGGTGCTGGTGCTGTGGCTGCTGCGGTGGGCGGCGTTCCGGGTGGAATTCGGGGCCGGGCTGATCAAGATGCGGGGGGACGCCTGCTGGCGGAAGCTGACCTGCCTCTACCACCACCACGAGACGCAGCCCATGCCCGGTCCGCTGAGCTGGTTCTTCCACCACCTGCCGAAGCCGCTGCACCGGGTGGAGTGCGCCGCCAACCACGTGACCCAACTGGTCGTGCCCGTGCTTCTGTTCGCGCCGCAGCCGGTCGCCTCGTACGCCGCCTGCGCGATCGTGGCGACGCAGCTGTGGCTGGTGCTCTCCGGGAACTTCGCCTGGCTGAACTGGCTGACGATCACCCTCGCGCTGCCGGCGGTCGACTTCACCCCGGTCGCCGGCCCGCCGCCGGCCGCGGCCTCGGCACCGCCGCCGGTGTTGTTCGCGGTGCTGGTGTGCGCGGTGACGCTGCTGGTGCTGGTGCTGAGCAGGCATCCGGTGCGCAACATGGTCTCGCGGCGGCAGGTGATGAACCGCTCCTTCGACTCGCTGCACCTGGTGAACACCTACGGGGCCTTCGGCACGGTGAGCCGGGTCCGCGACGAGGTCGTGGTGGAGGGCACCCCGGACGCGGTGCCGCGGGAGGACGGGGAGTGGCGGGAGTACGGCTTCAAGGGCAAGCCGGGGGATCCGCGCCGGATCCCGCGCCAGTTCGCCCCGTACCACCTGCGGCTGGACTGGCTCATGTGGTTCGCGGCGCTCTCCCCCGGCTACGCCCGGGACTGGTTCGGGCCGTTCGTGGAGCGGCTGCTGGAGGGCGACCGGGACACGCTGCGGCTGATCCGCCACAACCCCTTCCCCGACGCCCCGCCCGTGTACGTGCGGGCCCGGCTCTACCGGTACCGGTTCACCACCTGGCGGGAGCTGCGCGAGACGGGGGCGTGGTGGCATCGAAGCCTGCTCAGGGAGTACCTGCCCCCGACCCGCCTCTCGGTGGTGTCCGCCTCGGGCGGGGCCGGAGCGCGGTCAGAGCCCGAGTAGGGCGGCCTCCTTCCCGGGGCTGATGCCCTTGGCGCTGCGGTCGGGGCGCAGGGGGGCGGTGCCGCCGATGGACCGGAGCCAGGCCCAGGTGTCGGCGACGGTCTCCTCGACGGGACGGCACCGCAGGCCGGCGGCGAGCGCCTTGGAGACGTCCGCGCCGAACATGTGGGCGTGCAGGTCGCCCTCGGGCAGCCAGACCGGCAGCTCGGTCCAGGGCTCGATACCGGCGTCGAGGATCCGTGCGGCTTCGGTCCAGCGCAGGTCGGCGGCCCCGCCGGTGGCGGCCGTGCAGGCTTCGAGGAAGGTACCCATGGTGGCGTGCCCGGCGGGCGAGACCGCGTTGTACGGGCCGCCGAGGCCTGCCGCGGCGGCGTCGAGGGTCCAGCGGGCGAGGTCGCGTACGTCGATGTACTGCAGCGGCAGGTCCTTCGGGCCCGGGGCGAGGGTGGGGCCGCCGCGGGCGGTGCGGTCCAGCCACCAGGGGAGGCGGCCGACGTTCTCGTACGGACCGAGGATCAGGCCCGCCCTGACGAGGAGGGCGCGGTCGCCGAAGGCGTCGGTGGCGGCGATCTCGCCGCCGCGCTTGTCCTCGGCGTAGGCGGTGGATTCCGCGTCCGGGGAGCCGCCGACGAGGGGGGCGTCCTCGGCGGCGTTCCCGTCACCGGGATAGGAGTGGACCGAGCGGCTGGAGACGTAGGTGTAGTGGCCGGCGCGGTCGCGCAGCAGGCGTGCGGTGTCGCGGACGGCGGTGGGGGCGCCGGACCAGGTGTCGACGACCAGGTCCCACTCGCCCGCTTCGGGAGCGGCGAGGGCGGCGAGGCCGTCGGGAGCGGTGCGGTCGCCGTGTACGGCACGGGTGCCGTGCGGCGGGGCATGGCGGCCGCGGTGGAAGACCGTGACGTCCCAGCCCCGGGCGAGGGCGTCGTCGGTGAGGGCGCGTCCGACGAACTCGGTTCCGCCGAGCATCAGCAGTTTCGTCATGCCGCCAGCGTGCCGGGGGACGGCGCGGTGGTGGAAGCCGTGATCGCTCTCGGCGATGACGCCCTGGGCGGACACGAACGGGGAACTCCGCTTGCCCGGCCCCGGGCGGCGGCACGTCTGCCTCCGCCCGCCGAGCCGTGCTCCGCCCCTGTGCCGCCGCGGTGTCCGTGGCGGCCGGCGGGGCGGTGGGGATCGATGCCGGGCTAGTCGATGCCGGGCAGGATGTGGGATTCCGCGAGGTCGTCCTCGTAGCCGGCGAGGCGGATCGGGGCCGAGCGGGCCCAGACCTCGAGGCTGCCCAGTTCGTCGCTGTGGGGGCGGCCCTTCCACCCCGTGCGCTCCAGCAGCTCGTCGGACTTCGTCTTCGTGTCTGTCACCGCGCACTCCTTCGGTGTCGCTTGACCCGGCGGCCAACCGCATCGGGTATGGGGAATGGAGAGTTTCAAGACGCGGTGGCGCCATGGTGGAGCGTGGCCTGGGTGGGGCTCTAGCGTGTCCCTCAGACTACACATCTGAGCAGGCGCCCGCTCGGTAGATTGGCAAAATCCACCCCAATGGCGCGAATATCCGATCGTTCCTGTGGTTTGTGTGTCACCTTTGCGCCGAGGTCTGCCCTTCGGGACGGACTCGGCCCGCCCCTCACGGGGCGGTCGCCCCTGACCGGGAACACGACAGCGCCCCGGCCCCTCGGGAGGAGGGGCCGGGGCGCTGTCGCGGGGCAGGCGGGCGGGCCGCCGCTCACCACTTGGCGGGCGCGTAGTCCTTCAGGAAGACGCCGTACAGGTCCTCGCCGGCCTCGCCGCGGACGACCGGGTCGTAGACGCGGGCCGCGCCGTCGACCAGGTCCAGGGGCGCGTGGAAGCCCTCCTCGGCCAGCCTCAGCTTGTCGAAGTGCGGGCGCTCGTCCGTGATCCAGCCGGTGTCGACGGAGGTCATGAGGATCCGGTCGGTCTCGAACATCTCCTGGCCGCTCGTCCGCGTCACCATGTTCATCGCCGCCTTGGCGGCATTGGTGTTCGGGTGCCCGGCGCCCTTGTAGCCGCGGCTGAAGACGCCCTCCATCGCGGAGACGTTGACGATGTACGCCCGCCCGCTCGCGGCCTGGCGGGCGGCCTCGGCCATCACCGGCCGGAGCTTGCTGATCAGGATGAACGGCGCGGTGTAGTTGCACAGCTGGGTTTCGAGGAGCTCCACCGGGGAGATCTGGTCGATGGTCTGCACCCAGGTGTTGCTCTCGACGACGTCGGGCAGCAGGCCGCCCGCGTCGATGGCGGTGCCGTCCAGGTGCCGCTCCAGGCTGGCGTTGCCCGCGACGAGGGCGAGGTCCGCGACCTTCTGCGCCTCCAGGCCGCTCACGCCGACGGGCAGCGCCGCCAGGCCGTCGACCGCGCCCGAGTTGAAGGCGCCGATGACGTGGTGCGCGGGCAGCTCGCCGGCCGGCAGCGGGGCGCCCTCCCCCTCCACCAGCGCGGCGTAAGCGGTGGGCAGGCGGCGCACCGTCTGCGTCGCGTTGTTGATCAGGATGTCCAGCGGTCCGGCGTCGGCGACGCGGTCGGCCAGCTCGACGGCCTGCGCCGGGTCGCGGAGGTCGATGCCGACGACCTCCAGGCGGTGCATCCAGTCCGCCGAGTCCTCCATCGCCTTGAAGCGGCGGATGGCGTCCTTCGGGAAGCGCGTGGTGATCGTGGTGTGGGCGCCGTCGCGCAGCAGCCGCAGCGCGATGTACATGCCGATCTTCGCCCGGCCGCCGGTGAGCAGCGCGCGCTTGCCCGCGAGGTCGGCGCGGGCCTCGCGCCGGGTGCGGTTCTCGGTGGCGCACGGCTGGCACAGCTGGTGGTAGAAGTAGTCGACCTCGACGTACCGCGTCTTGCAGACGTAGCAGGAGCGGGGGCGCTGGAGTATGCCGGCGATCCGGCCGGCCTCGGTGACGGAGGTCGGGAGGATGCCCTCGGTCTCGTCGTCGATGCGCTGCGCCGAGCCCGTCGCGGTGGCCTCGGTGACGGCCTTGTCGTTGGCGGTCTTGGCGGCGCGGCGCTCCTGGCGCCGGCGCTGCTTCACCGTCCGGTAGATCCCGGCGGTGGCCCGGCGCACGGCGACGGCGTCGGGGTGGTCGATGTCGAGCTTGTCGAGCTCGTCGAGCACGCTGAGGCAGACGGCCATGCGCTCGGGGTCGATGCCCGGCCCGTACGCCTGGATGTCTTCGGTCTCGGTCTCGGTCGCCGTCATGGCCGCTGCCGTTCCTTGGTCACTCGTCCGCATCCGCCTGCTGCGGAAGTCCTCAAAACGGCAACTGTACGGATGCTGCGGGCCCGGAACCAAACCCGTGCCGCGGTGGCTCACTCACCGCGTCCGGGCCGTCACCGCAGGCGTACTGCGCGGGGAGTGCGGGCAGGGCTGCCTCATCCTTCCGCAGTACGCCCTGAGCAGGGTCGATGTGGTCCTCCAGGGGGAGGAATAGGCGCGGCGGGCCCGGCATTGTGGGATGCATGAGTGCCCTGGGGCTGTCGCTGCTGCTGTGCCTGGTGTCCTCGGTGGCGTACGCGGGCGGCGCGATCGTGCAGGAGCGGGTCGCGGCGGGCGGCCCGGACCGCCTGTGCGCGCCGCTGCGCCGGGCGGACTGGTGGGCGGCCGTCGCGCTGAACGGCGCCGGCGCCGTGCTGCACGTGGTGGCGCTGGCGTTCGGGCCGCTGAGCGTGGTGCAGCCGCTGGGCGCGCTGACGATCGTGTTCGCGCTGCCGATGGCGGCCGTGTTCGTGCGCCGGCGGGCCGGTGCGGCCGCGTGGCGCGGGGCGGTGCTGGCCTCGGCCGGGCTGGCCGGGCTGCTGGCGCTGACGGGCGGGAACCCGGACGGGGGCGCGGACCGGCTGCCCGTGGCCGGGGAGCGGGTCCTGCTGCTGGCGGTGGCGGCGGCCGCGGTGTCGGTGCTGTTCGCGGCCGCGCGCCGGATGCGGCGGCCGGTGCTGCGGAGCGTGCTGCTGGCCGCGGCGGCGGGTACGGCGTTCGGGATGGCGTCGGTGTTCACGAAGGCGCTCGCCGAAAGCTTCGTACGGGGATCCGCGGGCGGCCGCTGGCCGGACGCGGCGGCCGTCGCGGTCCTCGCGTGCGGGGGGCTGCTGCTGTCGCAGGCCGCCTACCGCGGCGCGGGGCTGGCCGCGCCGCTGGCCACGCTGACCGTCGTCAACCCGGTGGTGGCGGCCGCGGTGGGGCTGACGCTGTTCGGCGAGGGCTTCCGGTACGGGGCGGCGGGCACGGCGGGGGCGCTGGCCGGTGCCGCGGTGGCGGCGGCCGGCCTGGTCGTGCTCACGGCCGCCGCGCCGCCGCCCACGGCCTCGTCAGATGCCGACCCCGTGGGCGCGGAGGTACTTCAGCGGGTCGATGTCGGAGCCGTAGCCGGGGCCGGTCCGCACCTCGAAGTGGAGGTGGGGTCCGCTGCTGTTGCCGGTCGATCCGGAGCGGCCGATCCGCTGGCCGGCGGAGACGTCCTGCCCGGCCTTCACGCCGAGGGCCGACAGGTGGGCGTACTGGGAGTACCGGCCGTCGGTGTGCCGGACGATGACCTGGTAGCCGTACGCCCCGGCCCAGCCGGCGGAGACGACGCGGCCGGGGCCGACGGACTTGACGGACGTACCGGTCGCGACGGGGAAGTCGACGCCCGTGTGGTAGCCGCTGGACCAGGAGGAACCGCTGGCCTTGTACCGGGTGCCGACCGAGGCGTCGACGGGGGCGACGTAGCCGCCGCCGGTCTGCTGCTTCGGCGCTGAGGCGGGCTTCTCCGCGGGCTTCTGCGCGGGGGCCGGCTTGGGCGCGGCCTTCCCGGCGGGCTTGGCCGCCTGCTGCTCCGCCGGCTTCTCGGCGGGCTTCTGCGCCGGCTTCTCGGCGGGCTTGGCGACCTGCTCGCCGGCGGGCGGCGCCGCGGGCGTGACCGGCTTGACCGGTTCGGCGGTGCGCGGCGGCTTCTCCGGGTTCTGCGCGGGCGGGGCGGTGGTGATGCGCAGGGTGAGGCGCTGCCCGGGGAAGATCAGGTCCGGGTTGGCGCCGACGGTGGTGCGGTTGGTCTCGTACAGGGCCTGCCAGCCGCCCTCGACGTGCTGCCGGACCGCGATCGACGACAGCGAGTCGCCGGGGGCCACGACGTACGGGTTCGGCAGGACCGACGTCCCGGTCGGCCGGGGTGCGGCGGGCGGGGCCGCGGCCTTCCCGGCGGGCTGCGCCTGCACCTTGACGACCTGGACGGTGGCCTTCGCCCCGCGCTGCTGCGGGAGCTCGGGGGCGGGGCCGCCGCGGGCGAGGCCCGCCTGCTTCCCGCACGTGGGCCAGGCCTGCGGGCCCTGCCCCTTCAACACCTTCTCCGCGACGGCGATCTGCTGCTCCCGGGTCGCCTTGTCGGCGCGGGGCGCGTACTGCGTGCCGCCGAAGGCGCGCCACGTCGTCTGGCTGAACTGGAGGCCGCCGTAGTAGCCGTTGCCCGTGTTGATCCGCCAGTCGCTGCCGGACTCGCAGTCGGCGACCTTGCTCCACGTCTCGGCGGACGCGGCGTGGACGGTCCCGGCGCCGATCAGCGGGAGCGCGATGCCGGCGCCGCCCGCCGTGACGGCGAGCGAGGCGCGGTTGATGCTGCTCGGCTGGTACCGGCGGTGCCGACCCCGTACACCCATTGGGAGCCCCCATCGAAGACATTGGTGACCGCACAACCTAACGGTCCGGTCACGGCCGTGACAAGGGGCGCAACAGGGCGCACAGCAGGGCAAGTTGACATTGTTCCGGGCGGCGGGCGATCCGCCGCGGGCCGCGTCGCGGTAGCGTCGGTGATCCCCGCACATCGAAGCACCAAGGAGCGCACGCATGAGCAGCACCGCCCAGATCGGTGTCACCGGGCTCGCGGTGATGGGCAGCAACCTCGCCCGGAACTTCGCCCGCAACGGTTTCACCGTGGCCGTGCACAACCGGACCGCCGCCAAGACCCGTGCCCTGGTGGAGGAGTTCGGGCACGAGGGCGACTTCGTCGCGGCCGAGTCCGCGAAGGAGTTCGTCGACGCGCTGGAGCGGCCGCGCCGCCTGATCGTGATGGTGAAGGCGGGCGAGCCGACGGACGCGGTGATCCGCGAGTTCGCCCCGCTGCTGGAGCCCGGCGACGTCGTCATCGACGGCGGTAACGCGCACTTCGAGGACACCCGGCGGCGCGAGCGCGAACTGCGCGAGCGGGGCATCCACTTCGTCGGCGTGGGGATCTCGGGCGGCGAGGAGGGCGCGCTGCTCGGGCCGAGCATCATGCCCGGGGGGTCGCCGGAGTCGTACGACGCGCTGGGGCCGATGCTGGAGCGGATCGCGGCGAAGGCCGCCGACGGCACGCCGTGCACCTCGCACGTGGGCCCCGACGGCGCCGGGCACTTCGTGAAGATGGTGCACAACGGCATCGAGTACGCCGACATGCAGCTGATCGCGGAGGCCTACCACCTGCTGCGCGAGGTCGCCGGCTACTCCCCCGCGCGCATCGCGGAGACGTTCCGGGAGTGGAACCGGGGCCGGCTCGACTCCTACCTGATCGAGATCACCGCGGAGGTGCTCGCGCACGTCGACGCGGCCACCGGCAAGCCGTTCGTGGACGTGGTGGCCGACGCCGCCGAGCAGAAGGGCACCGGCCGCTGGACGGTGCAGACCGCCATGGATCTGGGCGTTCCGGTGTCGGGCATCGCGGAGGCGGTCTTCGCCCGCGCCGTCTCGGGCCAC
This sequence comes from Streptomyces sp. WAC05292, assembly GCF_003949955.1. Classification (NCBI taxonomy): domain Bacteria; kingdom Bacillati; phylum Actinomycetota; class Actinomycetes; order Kitasatosporales; family Streptomycetaceae; genus Streptomyces; species Streptomyces sp. WAC05292. The sequence continues at coordinate 601 of NZ_RPSE01000229.1, read as the reverse complement.
GCCGGGCTGCGGGCGGCCTCGCGGGGCCTCGCGGGCCCGTCCGCGCAGCCGCTGGCCGGGGACGCCGCGGACGCGTTCGCCGCGAAGGTGGAGCAGGCGCTGTACGCCTCGAAGATCGTCTCGTACACGCAGGGCTTCCACCAGATCCGGGCGGGCAGCGAGGAGTACGGCTGGGGCATCGACCTGGGGGCGGTGGCCTCGCTGTGGCGCGGCGGCTGCATCATCCGGGCGGCGTTCCTCGACCGGATCCGCGCCGCGTACGACGCCCGGCCGGACCTGCCGGGCCTGCTCGCCGACACCGGGTTCGCGCAGGAGATCGGCGCGGCGCAGGACGACTGGCGTGCGGTGGTGGCGGCCGCGGTGGCCGGCGGCATCCCGGTCCCGGCGTTCGCGGCGTCGCTCGCGTACTACGACGCGCTGCGCGCGGAGCGGCTGCCGGCGGCGCTGACGCAGGGGCAGCGGGACTTCTTCGGTGCGCACACCTACCGGCGCACGGACCGCGAGGGCTCGTTCCACACCCTCTGGAGCGGCGACCGTACGGAAGCCACCGCCTGACATGCGGCCGCCGCGGCGGCCGCATGTCAGGCGGTGGCTTCCGTAC
>NZ_RPSE01000228.1:0-9873 GCF_003949955.1 Streptomyces sp. WAC05292 | reverse complement strand
TCCTTGGGCTTGGTGGCGGTGTCCTTCACGTCCTGGGACAGCTCCGTGACGCCGGCCCCGACGACCCCGGCCAAGCCGGCCCCGGACCCCGCGGCGGACGCCATCCGCGAGGCGGCGAAGAAGGTCGGCGCCGGCGTCACGGAGCTGTCCCAGGACGTGAAGGACACCGCCACCAAGCCCAAGGACGAGACGGGCGCGAAGAAGGACGGGGACGACGAGGACGACAAGGACGGCGCGAAGCCGGACGCGTCGGCGGACCCGGACGGCAAGCAGCCCTTCCCGTGCCCGACCCACGACCCGGAGGCCCTGGCCAACGCGAAGCTGGAGCCGGGGATCCCGCTCCTGCCGGACGAGCCCTGGTACCTGGACAGCTCGCTGCTGACCCTCTACGGCCTGGACTACCAGGGCATCGTCGAGGTGAAGACGGCGAGCGGGAAGACCAAGAAGGTCCTGAAGTTCACCGCGGACTCGCTCGACATCAAGGACCTGTACCAGACCGTCGGCAAGGGCGCGAACGTCGCCCACCTGAAGTCCCGCCCCGGCTCCACGTCCAAGATCCGCGGCGCCGAGGTGACGATGTACACGGAGAGCCTCAAGGGCAACCTGTTCGGCATCATCCCGATCGAGTTCTCCCCGGACAGCCCGCCGCCGCTGAACGTCCCCTTCGCGTTCTTCACGAACGTCAAGGTCGTCCAGGCGGGCCAGTTCGGCGGCACCCTGACCGTCCCGGGCCTGAAGAACTACATCGGCCCGCCGGAGTAGGAGCATCGCCCCAGGTGAGCCGGTCGCGTCTCCGATAGCCCGTCCCCGGACCGGGGGGCGGGCTATCTGTTTTTGGACAGTCAACTCCCTTGATCTTTACGGAAGTTACCCATTCGAGTAGCGTGACTCCACCGCTGTCGGATGCGGTGCGTCGGCTGTGTCTGGGGGGGACTCCGAGCTTGTTGGTGTGCCTGTGGCATGCCCGTCGCTCGTGACTCCCGTGAGGAAACACATCTCGATGCTTCAATCCATGAACCGCCCGGTGCGCCGGGCGGTGATCTGCGCGATCGGTCTGGTGCTGGCCGCCGTCGCGGTGGGGGTGTCCGGAGCTGCGCCACCGCTCTGGGGGGACCGGACCGCCAATGCCGGCTCCATGGGAGCCCAACAGGTGGGCTCGCCCCTGAAGACGTTTCCGCTCTTCGCGCGCAACGCGAGCACCGGCGAACTGAGGGCGTACGAGGCCAACGGCACGGGCGGACTGAAGTCCGCCTACGAGCTGGGGGGCGGATTCGGCGACGCGACCGCACTCGTCCAGGCCAATGTCTCGGAGGGCGGCAGGGCCAACGACCTCTACCACCGCGCGGCTGGAACCCTCTACTACACCGCCGAGCACGGCAACGACACCAAGGTCATAGGCGGCGGCTGGGACATCTACAACACGATCGTCTCCGTCGGAAACATGGGCGGTACGGCCGACCCGGACCTGGTCGGCCGGGACGCTTCCGGCAACCTCTGGCTCTACCAGGGGAAGCCCGACGGCACCCTGGCCGCCCGGATCAGGGTCGGCACCGGGTGGAACGGCATGACGCTCGTGGGACGAGGGGACTACACGGGCGACGGCAAGGCCGACCTCCTCGCCCGCTTCGGCGACGGCACGCTCAACATCTACGCCGGTACGGGCGCGGCCACGGTGGACGCCGTGGTCGGCACTCGGTACGACGCAGGCGCGGGCTGGCAGGCGTACAAGGCGCTGGCCTCCGCCGGCGACACCGACGGCGACGGGAAGACCGACCTGATCGCGGCCGACACCGCCGGCGCGCTGTGGCTGTTCAAGGGCACCGGCAACACCGCCGCCCCCTTCGCTCCCCGGGTGCAGATCGGCGCCTCGGGCTGGGCCGCCTTCGATGTCCTCTTCTGAGCAGAACGGCTGATACGGGTATGCGTACGAACGCACAGTCGCCCAGACGCCGTCGTTTCGGCACCTGGACGCGCTTCCTGACCACCACCGCCGCAGCCACCGCCGCGGCCGTCACCTGCACGGGCAGCGGGGTGCAGCCCCCGGACGGCCTGCGTCCGGCTGCCGCCGCAGCGCCCGCCCCCTACGACCTGGAGGCGGCCCAGAAGATCCGCGAGGCCCAGTGCCTCCTCGGCAACGTGCTCCGCAAGGGCGGCACGGAGATGAAGGCCGTCGCCCGCGCGGGCCTGAAGGGGACCGAGCCCGAGCTGCTCGCCGCTGCGGCGCGCAACTACTGGGACGGCACCCCGCTGTCGGCGGCATACAAGAAGGACCATGCAGCTGCCTACGCCAAGTTCGGCGAGATGGAAGCCCGCAACAAGGCCTGGCAGGCCAATCTGTACCTGCACGACATCCCGCCGGGCTACTCGGTCGCGGGATTCCAGTGGCCGCCGGACAACCCGACCATCTTCACGGGTACGGGCTACGCGGGCTGGATCGCGGACCAGTTCTGGACTGGTGAGAGCGACTTCTACACAGATCCACATCCGTTGGCCGGCAAGGACTCCGTCGAAGCCGCCACCAAGATCGCGAAGGCCCGGTACTACCCAGAGACGCCGGCAAACTACGAGGACCGCAAGGAATGGGAATGGCGGATGGCGGGGTCCACTCCCATGTACGCCGACGACGCCCGCATCTTCCTGCAGAACGGCGGCTTCCCCACCACGGCCCCTGACCTGGGCTCGATGGAGTTCCGGATCGACGTGGAGCAGCTGAAGGCGCGCTTCGCCTCCTGCGCGACGCGCAACCCGCTTGACCCGCACAAAGTCCTGACGGCCGAGGTGGCCGTGGCCTCCCAGGAGTGGCAGGCCGAGATCGCGGGCCAGAATGCCCAGCGGGACATCATCCTCGGTGCCGAGCAGGCCGCTTCCAAGGACTTGCAGATCGCCGCGCAGGCCATGGCCGAGGCACTCGGCCAGTCCATGATCGCGGGCCGGCTCACCGACTGGGAAGCACACTTCCTCAAGGTTCCGGAAGGCAGCGGACGGCCGTCGCCGAGCGAGTTCGCCAAGGCCCGCACGGGGATCGAGCAGGCCCAAGCCCGCGCGACGGGCGGCTCTACGTGGCTTCGCGCGCGGCCCAGGACGCGCAGGACCAGGCCGCCAAGGTGACGGCTGCGCAGAGCGCCGCGTACACCATCGCCGACCAGGCGGGAGCGCCCCGCGGCCGGGGTCTGCTCTACGGCCAGCAGGCGGCACAGATCACCAAGGCGTCGGCGGCGGCCGCCCAGGCGGCAGCCAAGGCCACCGAGACCGCGCTGAACGCGACGCGTGCCTCGGCGGCCGACAGCAAGACCCTGAACTCGCTGGCCATGACGCAGGCGCACGCCTCGAAGGCAGAGTTCCGCCGCAAGGCCGCCGAAGAGGCCGCCACGCAGGCGAAGTCCGCGGCGGAGGGCGCTGCGGCGCAGGCAGTGAAGGCCGCGGAGAACGCCACGAAGGCGAAGGCGGCACAGGTCAAGGCGGAGAGCGCCGAGAAGGAGGCCAAGACCGCAGCGGCGGACGCGAAGGCCAAGCGGGAGAAGGCCGAGGCCGAGCGGGACTACGCCAAGTCGCAGAAGGAGCTCGCCGAAGCGGAGCGGGCGAAGGCCGCGGCGGCGGAAGCCAGGGCCCAGACCCAGCGGACTGCGGCGGGGAATCAGCTGTCCGCGGCGCAGACCGCGGGAACCACCGCCGAGAACAAGATGAAGGAAGCGGTCGAAGCCGAGAAGAAGGCCGTGGCGGCCCGGAACAAGGCGGTCGACGCCGAACAGCAGCGCGACGCCCTGAACGCCAAGGCCTACGCCAAGGAGTCCAAGGCCGCCGCGGATGAAGGCACGAACGCGGCCGAAGGATCCCGTACAGCGGCCACCGCGGCACGCACCGCGGCCGACAACGCGGCCACGGCGGCCACGGCCGCACGGGCCGAGGCGAATACCGCGACCGAGGCCGCGACCAGCGCAAGAGCGGCGGCCACCCGCGCCCAGGGGGCGGCCAAGCGCGCCCAGGCGGCGGCGGACGCGGCCAAGAGGGACGTCGCGGTCACCGAAGCCGCAGTGGCGAAGGCGCACTCGGCGGCAGCCGATGCCATCGACGCTTCGGACGAGGCCAAGTGGAACGCGATCACCGCGAAGTCGCAGGCGGAGACGGCACGGCAGAAAGCGGATCAGGCCAAGACGGACGCCGCGGTGGCCCGCAGCGAAGCGGTGGCGGCCGGAGCCGAGTCCGTCCGCACGGCCGGATTCGCCTTCGCCACGGCACGGGCGGCCGTGGCCGCCAGTGAGTCGGCGATGCAGGTGGTCAAGCCGGCCAACGACGCCATCGAGCTGGGTTCTCCGTACAAGGAGACCGATTCCTCCGCGGGTCTGGCCGTGCTGACCGGCCAGGCCGCGAAGACGGCGGCCGAACAGCAGGCGGCCCTGGCCCAGGCCAAGGCGGACCAGGCGGCCAAGGCCGCGGCCGAGGCGAAGAAGCTCGCCGAGCAGGCGGACACGAACGCGAAGGCGGCGGCGCAGGCCGCGCTGCAGGCGGCCGACTGGGCTGCCAAGGCGGCGAAGTCGGCGCAGGCCGCGCAGGCCTCGGCCACCGCGGCGGCGAAGTCGGCGCAGGCCGCGAAGGCCGCCGAGACCAGGACGGTCGAGTACAACCGGCAGGCCACTCAGGACGCGGCGGCGGCCCAGGCCGCGGCCACCACGGCGGGCACCTACGCGTCCGCTGCCGATTCCGCAGCCACGGACGCGGAGCGCGATGCCGCCTCGGCCCGTAAGGCGGCCAAGGCGGCGGAGGCCGACGCGGCCACCGCGAACACGGTCGCGACCAAGGCCGAGAGCGATGCCAAGACGGCGGAGGCTGCGGCGACCCGGGCGCAGGCAGCGGCGAAGGAGGCACAGGACGCGGCGACCCGCACGGAGAACCAGAAGAGTCGGGACGCCATCGCCTCGGGCGGTGTGACCGGCTTCAAGGGCGTGTTCACGCGCTCCACGATCGAACCGGTGGGCGAGCCGGTCGACCAGAACAAGTGCGTCCTGGACATCGGCTTCGACGGCTGCACGGTGAAGTTCAAGTTGACGTACAACCTGACGCTCGACTTCTACCTGTGCACGGACCCGGCGGCCCCGGAGAACGTGACCGAGGCGAACTGCCCGGCTGAGTACGTGACCTGGATCGACACCCAGAACATGGGCCTGCAGACGTACTACAAGGATGTGTACTTCAGCCGCCTGGAGATCGCACTGATCTTCGACAAGGTGTTCCTGAAGACGCTCTGGCACATGCTCACGGACGACTTCTTCAACTGCGCCAAGGGTGAACTGGAAGCGTGCATGTCGGCGGGCATCGACCTGGCCATGGGCGCCGCCAGCAAGCGGATGGAGCTCCTCATGCAGTCGATGCAGGCCTACCGGGCCGTCATGGTCACGGGCGTGGGCCTGGCGGACGCCCGGGCGCTGGCGGCGAAGGCCGATATGGATCCGAGCACGGTCGCCGCCCTCGAGCGCGAGGCGGATGCGGCCATCGACGCGCTCACCAGCTGTGCCACGAACAGCTTTCCCGCCGCGACCCGCGTGCTGATGGGGGACGGTACGTACAAGCCCATCGACCAGGTGCGCGAGAACGATCTGGTCATGGCGGGCGGTCCGGTGACCGGGACCGTCCGTCCTCAGCGGGTGACGGATACCTTCCAGCACGATGCAGGCCGTCTGCTGAGCGTCGAGGTGGCGGGCACCGGCACAGTGAGCACCACACCGGGGCACAAGTTCTACGTTGTCGGACGCGGCTGGACCGTGGCCGCCGACCTGCGAACGGGGGACCGGCTACAAGAACCGGACGGCTCGGTCCGTACGGTGACCTCGCTGGACGAGCTTCCCGTGAGCGGGACGCGCAGGGTCTACGACATCACGGTCGACGGGCTCCACAGCTTCTTCGTGCGCACGGAAGGAGACCTCCCACGGGACGTCCTGGTCCACAACTGCCTGAACCTCAGGCTGCACGAGGGAGACCGCGGAGCCCACACCATCAAGGACCACGTGGAGCCCACGCCCCAGGAGGCGATCGACAAGGCGAAGAAAGATCTTCTGGAGCACCCGAACACCAGCCGGGGCGAGTCCTCCGTGTGGACGGACTTCGACACCGCGCAGAAGTCCGTGGACGCGGCGTTCAAGAAGTGGCACTCCAACGAGGCGCACCGGAAGCAGCTGCAGAAATGGATGCAGAAGACTCCGGCGGACTCGAACAATGCCGCACATCATCTGACGATCACTGTGAGGCTGGACGCTCCCGGCTCGCTCGGCAAGATCTACAAGGCCAATGGGGACGTGCGAGACGCGGGGAACACGGTGACCATCGTATTGAAAAGGTCCCCGCACAAGGGATACATGGTCTACACCGCCTACCCGGTGGATTGACGCCGATGAGAGACGACCGGAAGCAGTTCTACATCGACTTCGGCCTCAGCGGTCTCACCAGGATGGTCGATGCCGGATGGAGTGCCGGCACGACTCCGCTGGAGATCGTGGCGGCCGTCGCCGACTGGGGTGACGGCCTATACGCCCCCACCCTCCTGGAGGACGCCCTGCGCGTGCTGGAGTCGGACCTCTCTTCCAGGGAGGTGGACATCCTGTGGTGCGCGGCATCGAAACGCTCCTACCGGCCCTGTTTCTTCGGCGTCGAGGGGCGGGCGTGGCTGCGGCGGGTCGCGGACGTCTGCGTCGAGCGGATCCGCCAGGACGATCCGTACTTCGCCGTCGCGCCGGCGGGACCCGCCCCGGCGGCGGCTTTCGCGGACGAGGTGCTGGCTGAGGTCGGGTCCGTCGCGGCGGCCGTGCGCTCCGTCGAGGGGAACCCGCATTACGGGGTCCCGGACGTGGTGCGCACGCTGGAAAGGACGGTGACGGACGTTGATCCGGATCTGGGGTTCAGGATGCTCCTGAGGGTCTTGAAGGCCTACCAGATCACGATCGGTGAACCCCGCCTCGCGCGATACCGGGATCTCGGCGAGAGGCTGGGCTACGACGAGTGCGTCGTGGAGGACGGCGGGATCGACGTCGGTACCGAGGCCTGGGCGGAGCCGGTGGACTGACCCGGCCCCGCCACGCACCGGGAGCGGCGCCCGGACCCCTTCCGGGTCCGGGCGCCGCCCTCGGCGGCTGTGCGTGCGGGGTCAGGCGAGGTTCGGGCCGCCCAGGTGGTGGACTCGGACCATGTTCGTCGTGCCGGGGACGCCGGGCGGGGAGCCCGCCGTGATGATCATCGTGTCGCCGGCGTTGTAGCGGCCGAGCTTGACCATCTCGGAGTCCACCAGGTCGACCATGGCGTCGGTGGTGTCCACGTGCGGGACGACGTACGAGTCGACGCCCCAGCTCAGCGTGAGCTGGTTGCGGGTGTTGACGTCCGTGGTGAACGCGACGATCGGCTGGGCCGCGCGGTAGCGGGAGAGGCGGCGGGCCGTGTCGCCGGACTGGGTGAAGGCGACCAGCGCCTTCCCGTCGAGGAAGTCGGCGATCTCGCAGGCCGCGCGGGCGACCGAGCCGCCCTGCGTGCGCGGCTTCTTGCCCGGGACCAGCGGCTGCAGGCCCTTGGACAGCAGCTCCTCCTCGGCCGCCGCGACGATCTTCGACATCGTCTTGACGGTCTCGATCGGGTAGGCGCCCACCGAGGACTCCGCAGACAGCATGACCGCGTCGGCGCCGTCGAGGATCGCGTTGGCCACGTCGGAGGCCTCGGCGCGGGTCGGGCGGGAGTTGGTGATCATCGACTCCATCATCTGGGTCGCGACGATCACCGGCTTGGCGTTGCGGCGGCACATCTCGATGAGCCGCTTCTGGACCATCGGGACCTTTTCGAGGGGGTACTCGACCGCCAGGTCGCCGCGGGCCACCATGACCGCGTCGAAGGCCGCGACGACGGCCTCCATGTTCTCCACGGCCTGCGGCTTCTCCACCTTGGCGATGACGGGGACCCGGCGGCCCTCCTCGTCCATCACGCGGTGGACGTCCTTGACGTCGTTGGCGTCGCGGACGAAGGACAGGGCGACCATGTCGCAGCCCATCCGCAGCGCGAAGCGCAGGTCGTCGACGTCCTTCTCCGACAGGGCGGGGACGTTCACTGCGGCACCCGGCAGGTTGATGCCCTTGTGGTCGGAGATCACGCCGCCCTCGATGACGATGGTCCGCACCCGCGGGCCGTCGACCTCGATCACGCGCAGCTCGACGTTGCCGTCGTTGATCAGGATCTGGTCGCCCTTGGCGACGTCGCCCGGCAGCCCCTTGTACGTGGTGCCGCAGATGCTCTTGTCGCCCGGGACGTCCTCCGTGGTGATGGTGAACTCGTCACCGCGCACCAGCTCGACCGGGCCCTCGGCGAAGGTCTCCAGGCGGATCTTGGGGCCCTGCAGGTCGGCGAGGACGCCGACCGCCCGCCCGGTGTCCTCGGAGACCTTGCGGACGCGGTCGTACCGCTCCTGGTGCTCTGCCTGGGACCCGTGGCTGAAGTTGAAACGGGCCACGTTCATACCGGCCTCCATGAGCGCTTTCAGCTGCTCATAGGAGTCGACGGCGGGGCCCAGCGTGCAGACGATTTTGGAACGGCGCATGGAGCGGATCCTATCGGTTTGTTTCGTAGCGGAATATTCCGTCTGGTGGAAGGTCCAAGACACGCTACCGAGCTACCAGCGCGTAGGCCTGCCTCGCGATTTCCAGCTCCTCGTCCGTGGGGACCACGGCCACCGCCACCCGGGAGCCCGCCGGGGACACCAGCCGCGGCTTCGGCGACCGGACCGCGTTCGCCTGCGGATCCACGGCCAGGCCGAGCTCCCCCAGGCCGTCCACCACGGCCTCCCGCACCTGGTGGGCGTTCTCGCCGACGCCGGCGGTGAACACGAGCGCGTCCACCCGGCCGAGCACCGCCGTGTACGCGCCGACGTACTTCTTCAGCCGGTGGACGTACGCCGCGAACGCGAGCCGCGCCGACTCGTCGCCGTCGCCCGCCCGCCGCAGCACCTCGCGCATGTCGTTGTCGCCGCACAGCCCCAGCAGACCGCTCTTCTTGTTCAGCAGCGAGTCGATCTCGTCCACCGACAGGCCCCCCACCCGCGCCAGGTGGAAGACCACCGCCGGGTCCACGTCGCCCGAACGGGTGCCCATGACCAGTCCCTCCAGCGGCGTCAGGCCCATCGACGTCTCCACGCACACCCCGCCGCGCACCGCCGACGCCGAGGCGCCGTTGCCCAGGTGCAGCACGATCACGTTGACGTCCTCGGCCGGCCGGCCGAGCAGCCCGGCCGCGGCCCGCGACACGTACGCGTGGGAGGTGCCGTGGAAGCCGTACCGGCGGATCGCGTACTTGTCCGCCGTCGCCGCGTCGATCGCGTAGCGCGCCGCGTACTCCGGCATCGTCGCGTGGAAGGCCGTGTCGAAGACCGCCACCTGCGGGACGTCGGCCCGCAGGGCGCGGGCCACCTCGATGCCCGTGACGTTCGCCGGGTTGTGCAGGGGGGCCAGCGGGATCAGGCTGCGGATCTCCGCCAGCACCTCGTCGTCGATCACGGTCGGCGCGGTGAAGCGGGTCCCGCCGTGCACCACGCGGTGCCCGACGGCCGCCAGCTCGGGGGAGTCCAGGCCCGTCCCGTCGGCGGCGAGCTCCGCCGCGACCGCCTCCAGCGCCTCCCGGTGGTCGCCGATCGCCCCGGTCCGCTCGCGCCTGCCGCCCTCGGCGGCCGGGCCGGCGAGCGGTTCGTGGACCAGCCGGGAGGTCCCCTCCCCGATCCGCTCCACGAGGCCGGCGGCGAGCCGGGTCGGGCCGGCCATGTCGAGCAGCTGGTACTTCACCGACGAGGAGCCGGAGTTGAGGACGAGGACGCGGGATGCGGTGGTCACGTGGGGAGCTTTCCTTCGGAGGGGGAGC
>NZ_RPSE01000227.1:0-9967 GCF_003949955.1 Streptomyces sp. WAC05292 | reverse complement strand
GGAGACGCCCGTGGCCCGGCTCCCCCTCCCCCGCTTCCCCTCCGGCGGCAAGCTGTCGGCGGCCCGGGGGCGCGACCTCGCCCGCAAGGCCGCCGACGGCGCCACGGACGTCCTCCATCCGCTCCTGGTCGTCGGGCGCGGGCTGCGGATCCTGGCGGCGGCCGGGCGGGCCAGGTGGGCCGCGACCCCGAAGGACAAGCGTGGTCCCGCGCTGTTCCTCGGCGCGGCCTGCGTGCTGGTCGTCGCGGTCGCCCCGTACGGGCCCGCCCTGGCCCTCGCCGCGCTGATGGCGGCGGCGGCCTGGCGGGGGCGGGAGCGGGTCCCCGCGCAGACGGGGCCCGCGCCTGCCGAGGCGGAGCGGCTCGGCTCCCTGTACGAGGCGCTCGTCCCGTACTTCTCGGTGCCCGAGGACCCCGAGCCGCTGTTCGCGCACGGGGCGGGCTGGGACCGGGCGTTCGGCGACTGGGCGTTCGACGAGTCGGGCCGTCTCACCCGGCTCCGGATCCGCTACCCGGCGTACTTCACCGACGGCGAGGCCGCCTCCCGGGCCCGCATCGAGACGCTGCTGCACGCGAAGTCGGGGCGCGGGCGGGAGTACCTGTTCGACTGGGACGAGGAGGGGAACCGGCTGGACCTGCGGGTGCTGCCGGCGCTTCCGACGGGGATCGCGGCGCAGCCGTTCGTGACCTCGCCCGGCGAGACCGTCCTCGGCTTCACGGACGCGGACGGGGTGCGGCGCACCCTGCCCGTGTCGGAGGACGGCGTGCGGCGCGACATGCCGCCGGTCCTGTGGCGGACGGGGCCGCGCTCCACCGAGCCGCACCTGCTGGCGGTGGGCCATCCCGGCAGCGGCGCGTCGACGCTGCTGCGGTCGGTCGCCCTGCAGGCGCTGCGGCACGGCGGCGACGTGCTGGTCGTGGAGGGCGGCGGGACCGGCGAGTACGCCTGCCTGGCCGGGCGCGCCGGTGTGATCGCGGTGGAGGGCGGACCCGCCGGGGCGCTCGCGACCCTGGAATGGGCGGCGCACGAGACGGAGCGGCGGCTGATCGCCGCGCACCGGGCGCGCGAGGCGGGGGGCCCGCTCTCCGAGGAGGTGTGGCGGCCGCTGTGGATCCTGATGGACCGGCCGACGGTGCTGGCGCACCTCGCGGCGGCCGAGGGGGCTCCCGATCCGCTGGCGCGGCTGCAGGTGCCGCTGCGGCACGGGCGGTCGGCGCACGTGACGGTGGTGGTGGCGGAGCAGTTCGACCACCTGGAGCTGCTGGACGACACGGTGTGGCAGCACACGCGGGCGCGGGTGGTGCTGGGTGCGGTGTCGGTGCAGCAGGTGGCGGACGTGCTGGGGGTGCCCCCGCACACGACGCCGACGGCGCATGTCCCGCCGGGGCGGGGGTACGTCCGTCTGGGGTCGGGCCCGGTGCACCGGCTGCAGGTGCCGGCCACCCCGGACCCGTACGACGAGGCGGCGAACCCGGCGCACCGGCAGGCGGTGCTGGAGCTGCTGCCGGGGCGGTCGGGTCCGGGCGGTCCGGCCCAGGTCCGGGCGCAGCAGCCGGGCCGGGACCGGGCCGCGGCGGTCGGCGCGGAGCCGGTGGCCGAGGCGGCGGCGGAGGCCCCGTAAGGCCTCCGGGTCACGCGACGAAGGTGCGGGGCGGTTCGGCCCCGCTGCCGCCGGCGCCGGTGCCGACCAGCCGGGCGGCGGCCGCCAGGCGGACGGCGGCTTCCTCGGCGACGGGCCCGCCGACGGTGAACGGCAGCCGCACGTACCCCTCGAACGCGCCGTCGACGCCGAAGCGGGGCCCGGAGGGGACGCGTACGCCGACCCGCTCCCCCACCTCGGCGAGGCGGGAGCCGGAGAGCCCGCCGGCCCGCGCCCACAGGGTCAGGCCGCCCTGCGGCACCTCGAACTCCCAGTCGGGCAGCTCGCGGCGGACGGCGGCGACCAGCGCGTCGCGGTTCTCGCGGGCCTGCTCGCGGCGCAGTGCGACGGCCTCTTCCCAGCCGCCGGTCCGCATCAGCCAGTTCACGGCGAGCTGTTCGAGGACGGGGGTGCCGAGGTCGGCGTACGCGCGTGCCGCGACGAGGCTGCGGATGACGTCGGGGGCGGCGCGGACCCAGCCGATGCGCATGCCGGCCCAGAAGGCCTTGCTGGCCGAGCCGACGGTGATGACGGTGGAGCCGGCCGGGTCGTGGGAGCAGACGGGGCGCGGCATCTCCAGGGCGGGGTCGAGCCCGAGCTCGGCCATCGTCTCGTCGACGACGAGGACGGTCCCGGCGGAGCGGGCCGCCTCCACCATGGCGCGGCGCTGCTCGGCGGAGGCGAGGGCGCCGGTGGGGTTGTGGAAGTCGGCGACGACGTAGGCGAGGCGGGGCGCGGCGTCGCGCAGGACCTGCCGCCAGACGGCCAGGTCCCAGCCGGTGAGGCCGTCGGCCATGGCGACGGGGACGAGGCGGAGTCCGGCCGCGCGCATGAGCTGGAGGATGTTGGCGTAGGAGGGGGATTCGACGGCGACGCGCTCGCCGCGTCCGGCGAAGAGGCTGCAGATGGCGTCCATGGCACCCATCGCCCCGGTGGTGACCATGATCTGCTCGGGCATCGTGGGGATGCCGCGGTCGGTGTAGCGGTCGGCGAGCATGCGGCGCAGGGCGGGGAGCCCGGCGGGGTAGTCGCCGTGGGTGTGGGCGTACGGCGGGAGCTCCTCGAGGGCGCCCTGGACGGCCTTGGTCAGCCAGGGCTCCGGAGCGGGGAGCGCCGCGCAGCCGAGGTCGATCATGGAGCCGAGGGATTCCGGCGGGAGGGGTTCCAGCCCGCGGGCGGGCAGCGGGTTGCCGGCGGGGACGGAGGTCCAGCTGCCCGCCCCGCGGCGCGATTCGAGGAACCCCTCGCCGCGCAGGGCCTCGTAGGCGGCGGCGACGGTGGTGCGGGAGAGGGAGAGCGCGGCGGCCAGCTCGCGTTCGGCGGGGAGGCGGGCGGCGACGGGCACCCGCCCCTCGAGGACGAGGAGGCGGATGCCGTCGGCCAGGGAGCGGTACGCGGGGGGCTTGCGGGCCCCGGGGATGCCGGGCCGCTGCTGCTGGGAGGTGATGAGCCGGGCGAGCTGGGAGGCGCCCACCGCCGAAGTCCACTCCGCCATGTCGTCGGTCCACTTTCGTCGGATTGGCCACCCCTGGTGCCGAGGCGGCCGGGAATTGGATCGGTCGCGGGATCCAGCCTGCCATGCCGGGGTCGGCCGGGCCAGGGCCGGGGCCGGCCGAAGGCGCTGGCCAGGGCCGCGGAGGATGGCGGTCCGGGTGGCGGAGGGCGGCGGTCCGGGCCGTGGAGGGGGCATACTGCGGCGGTGACAGACGCACCCCTCCCCCACCCGTACCTGGACCACGCGGGCCCGGTCATCCCCTTCGCCCACCGCGGCGGCGCCGCGGACGGGCTGGAGAACACGGCCGCGGCGTTCCGCCGGGCGGCGGACGCGGGATACCGGTACTTCGAGACGGACGTGCACGCCACCGCGGACGGCAAGCTGGTCGCCTTCCACGACGCGACGCTGGACCGGGTCACCGACGGACGGGGCCGCATAGCCGAGCGGTACTGGAAGGACCTGCGGGCGGTGCGGGTGGGCGGCAGCGAGCCGCTGGTGCTGTTCGAGGAGCTGCTGGAGGAGTTTCCCGGGGCCCGCTGGAACGTCGACGTGAAGGCGGAGTCGGCGCTCCACCCGCTGCTGAACCTGATCGCCCGGGCGCGGGTGTGGGACCGGGTGTGCGTGGGCTCGTTCTCGGAGGGCCGCGTGGCCCGGGCTCAGCGGATGGCCGGGCCGCGGCTGGCGACGTCGTACGGCGTGCGCGGGGTGGTGGGGCTGCGGCTGCGCTCGCTGGCGATCCCGGCGGCGCTGCGCGCGGGCGCGGTGGCGGCCCAGGTGCCGGAGACGCAGGGCGGCCTCCGGGTGGTGGACCGGCGCTTCGTGCGGACGGCGCACGCCCGGGGCCTGCAGGTGCACGTGTGGACCGTGAACGAACCGGAACGCATGGAGGCTCTCCTCGACATGGGAGTCGATGGCATCATGACCGACCGGATCGACATCTTGCGCACGGTGCTGGACCGGCGCGGGGCCTGGGCCTGACGGCCGCGGGCCGCCGCGTCCGCGTGCCGGTGGCCGTGCGGCGACGGGGACCAGCGAGGGGGCGCCCATGAGCGCGCAGACGGCAGACGGGGCGGATCCCGCCGCCGAGGGCGGCAGAACGGCGGCGAAGGAGGCCGCCGGGCGCAAGCGCGAGCAGCAGGGCTGGTACTTCTACGACTTCGCGGTGTCCGTGTACTCGGCGAGTGTGCTCACCCTGTTCCTGGGGCCGTACCTGACGTCCGTGGCGAAGGCGGCCGCCGACGCGGAGGGGTTCGTGCACCCGCTCGGGATCCCCGTGCGGGCCGGTTCGTTCTTCGCGTACTCGGTGTCCGCGTCGGTGGTGCTGGCGGTGCTGGTGATGCCGCTGGTGGGCGCCTTGGCGGACCGGACGGGCCGCAAGAAGCCGCTGCTCGCGGCGGCGGCGTACACGGGTGCGGTGGCGACGACGGGGATGTTCTTCCTCGAAGGCGAGCGGTACCTGCTGGGCGGGCTGCTGCTGGTCGTGGCGAACGCCTCGCTGTCGGTGTCGATGGTGGTCTACAACGCCTACCTGCCGCAGATCTCGACGCCGGACGAGCGCGACGCGGTCTCCTCGCGGGGCTGGGCGTTCGGGTACACCGCGGGCTCGGTGATGCTGGTGGCGAACCTGGGCCTGTACCTCGGGCACGACTCCTTCGGGCTGTCGGAGGGCATGGCGATCCGGATCTGCCTGGCGTCGGCCGGCGTGTGGTGGGGGGCGTTCGCGCTGGTGCCGCTGCGCCGGCTGAGGGACCGGGCGGTGGTGCGGGAGCCGGGCGCCGGGCCGGCGGTCAACGGCTGGAAGCAGCTGGTGGCGACGTTCAAGGACATGCGGCGCCATCCGCTGACGCTGTCGTTCCTGCTGGCGTACCTGGTCTACAACGACGGCGTGCAGACGGTGATCTCGCAGGCGTCGGTCTACGGCGCGGAGGAGCTGGGGCTGGAGCAGTCGACGCTGATCGCGGCGGTGCTGCTGGTGCAGGTGCTGGCGGTGGCGGGCGCGCTGGGGATGGGCCGGCTGGCCGGGCGCTTCGGTGCGAAGCGGACGATCCTGGGGTCGCTGGCGGCCTGGACGCTGACGCTGTTCGCCGGGTACTTCCTGCCGGCGGGCACGCCGGGGTGGTTCTTCGCGCTGGCCGCGATGATCGGGCTGGTGCTGGGCGGCAGCCAGGCGCTGTCGCGGTCGCTGTTCTCCCAGCTGGTTCCCGCGGGCAAGGAGGCCGAGTACTTCTCGGCGTACGAGATGAGCGACCGGGGGCTGAGCTGGATCGGGCCGCTGGTCTTCGGGCTGACGTACCAGGTCACGGGCAGCTACCGGGACGCGATCATCTCGCTGGTGGTGTTCTTCGCACTGGGTTTCGTGCTGCTGGCGCGGGTGCCGGTGCGGCGCGCGGTGGAGGCGGCGGGCAATCCTGTTCCCGACCGGATCTGATGCGGATCGGGTGGATCGGGACACGTCCGCGGCCGGGCCGCGGGGCCGCGGGAGGCCGGATGCGCATGCGAATTCCGAACGGATTTCGACGTGGCGGCGCGCGGCCGGTAGTGTACGCCTTTGGCCTGCCAGGCGGACCGTTACTGCGTGCCGCAGAAGTGAAGACGTTGGGTGACATCTGCTGCCAGATGTGACAAAACGGGCATTGGTGGGTACAACAAGGGGCGGCACGACGGGCGACGCATCACCCGGAGCGGGAATCTATACCGCCGACCGGACGTTGACCGGATGACGACGACAGCGACACCTGTCCTGTGGGCGACAAGCCCGGGAGGCACGATTCATGAGTGAGCGAGCTCTCCGCGGTACGCGGCTCGTGGTTACCAGCTACGAGACGGACCGCGGCATCGATCTGGCCCCGCGCCAGGCGGTGGAGTACGCATGCCAGAACGGACATCGATTCGAGATGCCGTTCTCGGTTGAGGCAGAGATTCCGCCGGAGTGGGAGTGCAAGGCGTGCGGCGCCATGGCACTCCTCGTGGACGGGGACGGGCCCGAGGAGAAGAAGGGCAAGCCCGCGCGAACGCACTGGGACATGCTCATGGAGCGGCGCACCCGCGAGGAACTGGAGGAGGTGCTGGCCGAGAGGCTGGCCGTCCTGCGTTCCGGCGCCATGAACATCGCCGTGCATCCGCGCGACAGCCGCAAGTCCGCCTGACGGCCGGACACGCAGTACGTACGACCCGAGGGGCCCCCGCCACGCCGTGGCGGGGGCCCCTCGGCGCTCCCGGTCCCGCCCGCGGTCGGGGCGGCGGCCGGGTCAGGGCGCAAGCGGCGGGCGGTGACCGGGGCCCGGCTCCCGCGGTGCGTCCTCGCGGATCACCTCGCCCGGGACGACCTTGCCGTCGGGGTGGCGGATGCGGGCCTGCTGGAAGGCGTCGGCGAAGGTGCCGGCCTGCGCGGCGTTCATCCGGCGCTCCAGCGAGCGGGCCGTCCGCCGGCCGATCCAGGCGCGGACGGGCGGCAGCAGCAACAGCAGTGCGGCCGCGTCGGAGACCAGGCCGGGCAGCATGAACAGCAGGCCGGCCAACATCGTCAAGGCGTTGCCCGAGCCGGGCCGGCGGCCCGCGGACGGCTGCGCGGCCTGGGCCTGCGGCGAGGCCTGCGCCTGCTGGAAGGTGTCGGCCAGGTTCCGGAAGGCGCGGCGCCCGGCCCGCTTGACCACCACGGCGCCGAGCACGATGCCGCCCGCGACCAGCGCCGCGACCGCCAGGCCGCCGGCGGCGTCCGCGACGAGCCCCAGCAGCCAGATCTCCAGGATCAGCCAGGCGGCGACCGCCAGGGGCAGGAACGTACGGGCGGGCTTGCGCCGCCGTGCGGCGGCCGCCTGGGCGGGGGAAGAGCCGGTCATCATGGCATCCAGTGTGCCCGCAGCGGCGTAAGTGCGGCCTCAGCCGCAGGTCGGGGGCGTCCCCTAGGGGCCCGGCCCCGGCCGGTCAGGAGCCGTCCGGCCCCGGGGCCGCATCCTCGGCGCGGCCCTTGCCGTGCCCCTCGGCGGGGCGGTTGCCGCGGCCCTCGACGCGATCCCTGCCGCGGCCCCTGTCGAGGCCGACCAGCTTGGCCGCGTGCGACTGGAGTCCCCACTGGGTGACCCGCCACAGCGCCTCGACCACGATGTCCCGGCTCATCTTGCTGTCGCCGAACTCGCGCTCGACGAACGTGATGGGCACCTCCACGACCCGGAACCCGGCGCGCACGGCCCGCCGGGCCAGGTCCACCTGGAAGCAGTACCCG
Organism: Streptomyces sp. WAC05292; assembly: GCF_003949955.1. Classification (NCBI taxonomy): domain Bacteria; kingdom Bacillati; phylum Actinomycetota; class Actinomycetes; order Kitasatosporales; family Streptomycetaceae; genus Streptomyces; species Streptomyces sp. WAC05292. The sequence continues at coordinate 2,611 of NZ_RPSE01000227.1, read as the reverse complement.
GCGGAGGCGACCTCCGTCAGGCCCAGCCCCTCCAGCGTCTCCCGGCGGAAGGCCCGGTAGCCGCCGGTCACGTCCCGGATCGGGACGTCCAGCATCAGCCGCGAGTACGTCGAACCGCCGCGCGAGAGGAACTCGCGGCTCTTCGGCCAGTTGACCACCCGGCCGCCCGGCACCCAGCGGGAGCCCAGCACCAGGTCGGCGCCGGCCAGCGCGGTGAGCAGCCGGGGCAGCTCCTCCGGCTGGTGGGAGCCGTCGGCGTCCATCTCCACGAGGACGCCGAAGTCGCGCTCCAGGCCCCAGGCGAAACCCGCCAGGTAGGCGGCGCCGAGGCCTTCCTTGCCCTTGCGGTGCAGGACGTGCACGTGGTCGTCGCCGGCCGCGAGCTCGTCGGCGAGCTTGCCGGTGCCGTCGGGGCTGTTGTCGTCCGCGACCAGGATGTGCGCCTCGGGCACGGCGGCGCGCACGCGGGCGACGATCGGCCCGATGTTCTCCGCCTCGTTGAAGGTCGGGATGATCACCAAGGCCGTGCCGAGCGGCCCCTGGGCCCGCTGTCCGCCGTCGCCGCTCACTGGGTCCGCCTTCGTGTGCTTGTACGTCCTGTCACAGAGGACGACTTTAGAACAGTGGCCGGGTCCCGCGGTCCTTCGGGCCGGTCCGGTTCCCGCCGCTGCGGGTCCCCGTGACCGTTGTCTACTGGACCGCGGGGCCCGGCCGGGCCCACCGCCTCCCGGCGGAACCCCCGTCGCCCCGAGGCGCGGGCACACCGGGCAGCGCGGATCAGCGCCGTCCGCCCGCCCGGCGGTGGGCCCGGCCGAACCTATCCGGCACGGACCCGCCGGGCCGAGCCGCTGCCCGCGGGATCACCCCTGTGGCCGTACGAAAACCTCCCGGCCTCCGACGACGGTCGCCAGGCAGACGGGCAGCTCGCGGCCGGGCGTCAGGTCGGGCAGGCCGGGCGTGCCGGAGCGGGGGTCCGTGGACCAGCGGGCGACCCGGTCGTCGGGGGCCTGGACGACGAGCTCGCCGGTACGCCAGACCGCGTAGTCGGCCGGCGCGCCGGGCACGAGGGCGCCCGCGCCGTCGCGGCCGAGGGCCCGCCAGCCGCCGCGCGTGTGCGCCGTGAACGCGGCGCGCACGGAGATGCGGTGCTCGGGGGTGCGGTGGAAGGCGGCCGCGCGGACGGTGCCCCACGGGTCGAACGGGGTGACCGGGGCGTCGGAGCCGAAGGCGAGCGGCACGCCGGCCTTGAGCAGGGCGGCGAACGGGTTCAGGGTGCGGGCGCGCTCGGCGCCGAGGCGGTCGGCGTACATGCCGTCCTCACCGCCCCAGGCGGCGTCGAAGGCGGGTTGGACGGAGGCGGTGAGGCCGAGCTCGGCGAAGGCGGCGATGGTGGCCGGGGTCATCATCTCGGCGTGCTCGACGCGGTGCCGTGCGGCGCGGACGCGGGCGAGGCCGACCCGCTCGGCGGCGGCGCGGAAGCCGTCGACGACGGCGGTGAGCGCCGCGTCCCCGATGGCGTGGAAGCCGGCCTGGAGGCCCGCCTCGGTGCAGGCGGCGACGTGCGCGGCGATCTCGGCGGCGTCCAGGTAGCCCGTGCCGGTGTGGCCGGCGTCGGCGTACGGGCTGTGCAGGCAGGCGGTGTGGGAGCCGAGGGCGCCGTCCGCGAAGAGGTCGCCCGCGGCGCCGACGGCGCCGAGGGCCTTGGCCTGGTCCAGGTCGCGGTCGGCCCAGTAGCCGAAGACACGCGGGCCGGGCCGCTCGCGGGCGAGGTCGAGCAGGCCGGTGAAGTCCTCGGCGGAGGAGATGTCGGGGCCGCCGCACTCGTGGACGGAGCCGATGCCGAGGGAGGCGGCGTGGTCGAGGGCGGCGCGCTGGGCGTCCGCGCGCTGGGCGGGGGTGACGGCGGCCAGGGCGGCCCGGCGGACGGCGTGGTGGTCGTCGCGGGTCAGCGGCTCGTCGCCGCGGGCGGTGACGGCGGGCACGAGGTCCAGCAGGGCGGTGGTCGCCACAGCTGAGTGGACGTCGACGCGGCTGAGGTAGAGCGGGCGGCCGCCGGCGGCCTCGTCGAGCTCTTCGCGGCGCGGCGCGCGGCGCTCCGGCCAGCGGGCGGCGTCCCAGCCGTGGCCGAGCAGGACGCGGTCGTCGGGGCGGCGCCGGGCGTGTTCGCGTACCAGGCGCAAGGCCTCCGCCAGGGAGGCGGCGCCGGTCAGGTCCAGGCCGGTGAGGGCGAGGCCGGCGGAGGTGGTGTGGACGTGGGCGTCGGTGAACGCGGGTGTGACGAGCGCCCCGTCGAGGTCGACGACCTCGTCGACGCCCTGGGCGAAGGCGTCGGCGGCGCCTTCGGATCCGACCCAGGCGACGTGGCCCCGTTCGACGACCATCGCGGTGGCGAACGGGTCGGCGGGGCTGTGGACCTCGCCGCCGCGGAGGAGGACGGTCCGGTCGGGGGCCGGCTGGGCGGGTGCTCCGGCGGCGTCGGCGGAGTGGGCGGTGCGGTCAGTCATGGGGACAAGTCTCGCCGCCCCGCGCCGGCGTCTCGACCCCGCCCCCGGCACAGCGGGGCCCGTGCGCGCCGGTGCGGCGGCGCGGAGGCCTAGATGCGGGGCGGGGT
>NZ_RPSE01000226.1:0-9977 GCF_003949955.1 Streptomyces sp. WAC05292 | reverse complement strand
CCGCCGGTGGTCGTGCAACCCCGATTCTGTCAGACCCGCACCCCCCGGCCCCGACTGTGGCGACACGGCCTGGGCGCGGGCCTGACAGAATCGGGGTTGCACGACCACCGGCGGCGCCCGGGGTGAGACGCTGCACGGGGCCGACCGCCGTGCCGGCGTGCGTGCAGGTGTGAACGGGCCAGGCCAGGCCCGTACGGGGAGGTGTGGGAGGCGAGTGGTGGAGCAGCTGACGCAGCACGACCCGAGACGGATCGGCCCCTTCGAGGTGCTGGGACGTCTCGGCGCCGGCGGCATGGGGCTGGTCTATCTCGCCCGGTCGGCGTCCGGACGCCGCGTGGCGATCAAGACGGTGCGCACCGAGCTGGCCGAGGACCAGCTCTTCCGGGTGCGCTTCACCCGGGAGGTGGAGGCGGCCCGCGCCGTCTCCGGCTTCTACACCGCGGCCGTGGTCGACGCCGACCCGCGGGCCGCCGTGCCGTGGCTGGCGACCGCCTACGTGCCGGCGCCCTCCCTGGAGGAGATCGTCAACGAGTGCGGGCCGATGCCCGCGCAGGCCGTACGGTGGCTGGCCGCCGGCATCGCGGAGGCCCTCCAGTCGATCCACGGGGCGGGCCTCGTCCACCGCGACCTGAAGCCGTCGAACGTGCTCGTCGTCGAGGACGGCCCCCGCGTGATCGACTTCGGTATCGCGAGCGGCGTGTCCAACACCCGCCTGACCATGACGAACGTCGCCGTCGGCACCCCCGCCTACATGTCGCCCGAGCAGGCGAAGGACTCCCGCAGCGTCAAGGGCGCCAGCGACGTGTTCTCCCTCGGCTCCACCCTCGTCTTCGCCGCGACCGGCCACCCGCCCTACCACGGGGCGAACCCGGTGGAGACGGTGTTCATGCTGCTGCGCGACGAGCCCAACCTGGAGGGGCTGCCCGAGGAGCTGCGGCCGCTGATCGAGTCCTGCATGCAGATGGAGGCCTCCCAGCGCCCCACCCCCGCCGACCTGCAGGCACAGCTCGCCCCGCACCTCTTCGGCGGCGGTGACGACAGCGGTACCGCCTCCGCGTGGCTGCCGGGCCGGGCCGTCGCCCTCATCGAGTCCCGCCGGGCCGGCCAGCGCACCTCCGCGCTCCCCGCGGCGCCGGCCCCCCGCGGCGGCGACGGCCCCGCGAACCGCCGCGAGCCCCGCGGCGCCGCCGACCCGTGGGTCGACCCGCGGACCGGCCAGGCGATCCCGCAGCGGCCCCACCACCCGCCGCGCCCGGCGGCCGCGGCCGCACTGTCCGGGGAGCCGGTCCGCCTCGGCGGCTCACCCGTGCCGATCGGGCCCGGCCCGTTCGCGTCGGCGGCCTCGCCCGCCGCGCAGGCCGGCGCCGACGCGGCGACCGGATGGATCCGCCCGCCCGGCGCGGCCGGCTCCGCCGCGGCGCCCGCCGGCGCCCCCGCCGGCGCCTCCGCGGCCGTCCCCGCCGTCCCCAACCCGGGCCCCGCGCCCGACAGCGGCCGCTGGCGGCCCTGGCGGTTCCGCATGTCGAACGAGGTGTGGGGCACCCCCACCGTCGCGGGCGACCTGCTGTACGTGACCTCCTTCGAGGTCCACGCGCTGGACGTGGCCACCGGCCGCCGCCAGTTCAAGACCCGCGACGTCGCCTGGGCCATGGCCGTCTCCGACGGCCGCATCCACGCCTCCGACGGCCCCTCCCTGTACGCCCTCGACGCCTCCGACGGCTCCGAGCGGTGGCGGCTGTCCGCCGACGCCTGGGTGTACGCGCTGCGCGCCGACCGGGGCACCGTCGTCACCGCCACACGCGGCGGCGGCGTCCAGGGCTGGGAGGCGTCGAACGGCCGGAAGCTGTGGGAGCTGACGGGCGCGCAGAGCGACTTCGAGACGCCCGAGGCGGCGCCCGTCCTCCACGACGGCACCGTCTACGTCTGGCAGGACGCCCGGCTGCGCGCCCTGGACGCCCGCTCCGGCCGGGAATCCTGGTCGTACCCGGTCGGTGACGCCGCGGCCTGCGGGAACGTCCCCGTACGGGTCACCCCGGCCCCCGACGGGAACGTGTACATCAGCGCCGGCACGCGGGTGCTGTCCGTGGACCGGGCCTCCGGCCGGGTCCGCTGGCACTTCGAGGCTCCGGCCGTGTTCCTCGCGCCGCCCGCGTTCGCGCCGGGCGCGGCCGTCACCGGCGGCGGTGTGTACCTGGCCGACTACCTGGGCACCGTCTACGCCCTCGACGCGGCCACCGGCAAGGACCGCTGGCGGATCGCCACCGAGCCGCGTACCTCCGCGGACCCGGTCCTCGTGGCCGGCGGCAACGTCCACCTGGGCGCGGGCAGCGCCCTGTACACGCTCGACGCGGTCACCGGCACCCCGAAGTGGCGGTTCGCGGCCGGCGGCGAGATCACGGGCCCGCCGGCCGTCGCGGACGGCCGCGTCCACTTCGGGTCGGCGGACCACTGCCTGTACACGCTCGACGCGGCGGGCGGCCAGCTCCGCTGGAAGCTGGCCACCGGCGGGGAGATCGCCGGCGCCCCGGTCGCCGATGGCGGCGTGGTGTACGCGTGCAGCAAGGACCGCTGCGTGTACGCCCTGGACGCGGCGAAGGGGACGGGCACCCGTACGGCCGGGTGAGCGCGGGCGGGGCCGCATTCCGGCCCCGCCGAGTCGCGCACGGTACCGGGAGTGACAGGATGGACCCCATGAGCAACGTCTACTTCGACATCACCATCGACGGCCAGCCCGCCGGCCGCATCGTCTTCAACCTGTTCGACGAGGTCGTCCCGAAGACCGCGAAGAACTTCCGCGAGCTCGCGACGGGCGAGCACGGCTTCGGCTACGCGGGCTCGCCGTTCCACCGCGTCATCCCGCAGTTCATGCTGCAGGGCGGCGACTTCACCCGCCAGAACGGCACCGGCGGCAAGAGCATCTACGGCGAGAAGTTCGCGGACGAGAACTTCCAGCTGAAGCACGACCGCCCGTACCTGCTGTCGATGGCGAACGCCGGCCGCAACACCAACGGCTCGCAGTTCTTCATCACCACCGTCGTCACCCCGTGGCTGGACGGCAAGCACGTCGTCTTCGGCGAGGTCGTCGAGGGCCAGGACATCGTCGACCGGATCGAGAAGCTGGGCACCCCGTCGGGCGCCACCCGCGGCGAGATCAAGGTCGCGGCCTCGGGCACCGTCGAGGCCTGATCCTCCCGTACCTCCCGCAGCCGGGCCCGTGCCCGGTGCGGTACGGCCGGAGGCCCCACCCCCTCGGGGGCGGGGCCTCCGCCGCGTCGTGACCGTCACCGCCGGCCCGTCACAGCCGGCCGAACAGCACTCCGCGCCAGGTCCAGCCCGCGCCGAGGACCACCTTCTGCAGCGGCGCCTTCAGGTCCGACGTGGCGAAGCGGAACGTCTCCGCGGCCTCCGTACCGCCGCCCTTGGCGCGGCCGATGGTCCACTGCTTCGACACCGTCGTCACCTGGCCCCGGGCGTACTCGCCCGACGTCCTCAGCCGCGGCGTGCCGCCGATCCACGTGACCTCCCACTGCCGGTCGGCGCTCCGCACCTCGTGCCCGTCCGGGTCGATCCGCATCCGGATCTGCACCTGCCGCTCCAACTGGTGGCGCTGGAAGAAGCCGTGCCAGGCGGGCTCCCGCACCCGCCACTCCGCCACCAGGTCGGCGTCCTCCCCGGGAAGGGCGGTGCGCACCGTGTAGGGCGCGCCCTGTCCGCCCAGCGCGAGCAGCGCGGCCCGGACGTCCGCGGCCGGCTCGGGCGGGACGCCGCCGTCGGGGTGCCGGGTACCGGTCAGCCTGTCCTTGAAGCCCATGGCTACGCCCCGCCCCCGGCGTCCGTGCCGGGGGTTCCGGAGTCCGGTGCGACCGAGCGCAGGAACTCCTGGAAGTCCGCCCGCACGGCCTCCTCCTGGGCCGCGGTGACGGTCAGGATGAGCCGGATCACCACGCGCTTGCGCGGGTCGGCCACGTCCTGCATGGCGAGGTAGACCTGGGACTGGACGAGCTCGCGCTGCACGCCGCCCACCACGGCGGTGAGCGTCAGCCGCTGCGCGAGGCCGGGGGAGTCCTCGGAGCCGAGGGGGCGGCGGCCGGCGACCTCGACGGCCCCGACGGACCGGCGGAGCCGTTCCACCGAACCGTCGGCGATGTCGGCGAGGGTCTCCTCCTCGGCGGTCCAGAAGTCTCCGTCGATGGTGATGTTGGCGGTGAATCCGGCGTCGGGTTCCGGGTGCAGGGCGATGAACGCCACGTCGGGGGCGCCGACCTCGTCCGGAGGAGCGGGCCGCCAGCCCTCCGGCAGGACGAACTGGATGGGAATCGGCAGTGTCGTGGGCATGGTGTGTCACGCCCTCCTTCCGTCTGCGGGACAGTGCATCAGTCGAACATTCCGACGAAGCCGTCCTTGATGTCGCCGGCCGTGTCGCCCACCCAGTCGGCGGCGTCACCGGCGGACTTCTTGAGCTTGTCCGTGTCGAAGGTGAACTCGCCGCCCACCGAGCCGCCGATGCCGAGGGCGACGCCCACCTTGCCGCCGACGTGCCACTTGCCGTCGTCGCCCTTGCCGAAGGTCACCTTGGCCTCCGCGCCCGCGCCGGCCCAGCCCTCGGCCGTGGCGCCGGCGCCGATGCCGGCGAGCTCGCCGCCTGCGGCGACGCTCTGCTTGCCGCCGGCGAAGGCCTTGGCGCCGGCGCTGACGCCCTCCCAGCCCGCGGAGCCGCTGAGCGCGGCCTCCCCGCCGGCGAAGCCCTCCGTGCGCCCGTAGAGGCCGCCCCAGTGGCTGTAGTCGGCGCGTCCCTCAAGCAGGGTCCTGACGCCCGCGGAGGTCTCGGCCTTGCCCGCCAGGCCCTCGTGGGTGAAGCCGTAGTTCGCGCTGGCCCTGGCCCCCACGGTGATGTCGTCGATGCCGGAGAGCGTGAGGTCACCGTTCTGGTACTTGCCCTCCGCGGTCATCTTGAAGAGGTCGGCGTACGCCTTCGCCGACGCTTCCTTGCCGTACTTCTGGCCGGAGGCCGAGGCGCCCACATCCGGGCCGGTGATCTTGAGGCCGCCTTCGGACTTCGGCCCGTTCTTGGCGGCCTCCGCGTCCTTGGCGGCCTGGTCCCGCGCGGCCTTCTCGTCCTTGAGGGCCTGGTCGAGGTCGCCGGTGGCACCGGCGTTGAAGCCGGCGAGGGACATGTCGGCGCCCTGGCCGAGAGCGTCCTTGTTGCTGTCGGTGACGGCGGTTTCGAGGACGGCCTTGACGTTGTGGTCGAGCTCGGTGACGGCCTTCACCCGGTCGTCGATGTGCTTCTGCCACTTGCCGACGGCCTCGCCGATGGCCTTCTGCCCGTCGGGGTCGTGGTGGTAGGCGCTGCGCTCGCTCGGGGTGAGCTTCGCCCAGTCGAAGGCGACGTGCCCCTGCTCGGAGACGGTCATGCCGGCGGCTATCGCGTCGTCACGGGCGCTCACGAGCTTGTTCTTCAGGTCGGTGAACTTCTCCTGGGCGTCCCGCAGCAGGCCCGCGATCGCCTTCGCCTGCACCTGCGCCGCCGCGTACTCGTAGCGGGTCGCCGCGAAGCCCTGCTCGGCGCTCACGGCGCTGCGCCCGGCCCAGCCGTCCGTCGTGGTGATCTTCTGGACGGTTTCGCCGTAGCGAGTCTCGATCTTCTTCAGCTCGCCCGCCATCGACTGCCACTTGCCGGCGGCGGTGCCGAGCAGCCCGAAGTCGGTGCTCATGACCTCGTGGTAGTTCAGTGCCACAGCTCAGCTCCCCTAAAGGCCGTTCAGGCCCGACTTGCCGGCCAGGAAGTCGTTGCGAAGTCCGATGTCGTTGCGGGTGAAAAGACCCGAAGCGCCGCGAAGGGCGCCCTTCTCCGCTTCGAGCCGGGCGATCAGGTTCTTCACCTGCTGGTCCCAGGTCTCCGCGACCTTCTTCAGGCCGGCGGCGGTCTCCCAGCCGTCGAAGCCCTTCTGCGCGGCGGCGGTGGATTCGTCGGCGTCGTCGGCGGCCTTCTTCGTGTTCGGCTGGAGCTCCGTCTCGATCGTGTTCGCGGCGGCCTTCTTCTCGGCCGGGGTCGAGGCGAAGTCCTGCCCCCCGGGCGCCTGCAGCAGGGGCGGCGGCGGGTTCGTGCCCGTTGCCAGCAGCGGCGGACGGGCCGTGCCGGGCTGCTGCAGCAGCGGTGGCGGTGGTGCGGTGGCGCCGGGGGCCAGTGGCCCCTCGCCGTTCAGCCGCATGCCCACCTGTTGCTCCGGATGAAGTTCATCTGCCATGTCTGCGCTCCCCGTTGGCTGGCGCTGATCATATGCATGGCAAGTGCGAACCGGCCAAGCAGTCCCGCTCCGGGAAGGGGGCGGCGAGGCGCCCGAGGCCCGGCACACCGGGGCCCGGGGGCGTGCGGACGGCCCTCCAGGTGCCCTCCGATCAGCGGCTTTTCGCCGGACGCCGGTTGGCCGGTACTCGTCACCGCACGCGCGGCTCCGGCGTCGTACGCCGGCCCGCGAACAGAGCCGCCTGCCGGTCCGGCGGCAGGTTGCCCAGTGCGATCAGCGCGGGGGCCTGCGCCAGCGCCTGCTGCAGCGCCGCCTGCTTCGCCGACCACAGGGCCCGTACGGTGCCCTGCACGGCCTCCGGCGGGAACGACGCCAGCGTCCGCGCCGCCCGCAGCGCCGCCTCCCGCAGCTCCGCGGGGGCGGCCAGCTCCGACACCAGCCCGATCTCGTATGCCCGGCGTGCCGACAGGCGCTCGGCCGTGCCCATCAGCGCCAGCCGCGCGGCCTCCCCGAACGGCATCCGCTGCGCCATGTACACGGCCTCGTACGCGCTCACCATGCCGTAGGAGGTGTGCGGGTCGAAGAACTCCGCCGTGTCCGCGGCGATCAGGAACTCCGCCTCGCCCAGCAGGTAGAACGCCCCCCCGCAGGCCATGCCGTTGACGGCGGCGACGACCGGCTTCCACAGGTCGCACGCCTTCGGGCCGACCGACAGCAGCGGGTCGTCCAGCGAGTACGGCGATCCCGGCTGGGGGACGTCGGCGTCCCGGTCGAGGCCCGTGCAGAACGCGGCGCCTCCCGCCCCGGTCAGCACCACCGCCCGCACCCCGTCGTCGTGGCGGAGCTCCCGCCACAGCGCGGTCAGGTCGGCGGCGGTCGCCAGGTCGACCGCGTTGTGCCGGTGCGGCCGGTCCAGGGTGACGACGGCGACCCCGGCGGCCGCGTCCCGCTCCATCCGCAGCGTCACGGCTTCTCCGGCACCCAGCGGGGCACGGTGACGCCGCCGCAGTCGGCGAAGACGGCCCTGACCCGGGCGCCGATGCGCACGGCCGCCGGGTCGGCCGAGCCGAGCGGGGCGTCCGCCGAGGCGACGAGGTTGCCGACGAGCCGGATGCCGGGGGCGTCGGCGAGCTCGACGAGGACGACGGTGTAGGGGGCGTGTGCGGCGTACGCGGGCAGCAGCGGCGGGTGCGGGCGCACGTACGACCAGATCCGGCCGCGGCCGTCGACGGGCTGCCAGTGGGAGGCGAAGGAGCGGCAGTGCGGGCAGCAGGGGCGCGGGGGGAAGCGCAGCCGCCCGCAGGCGGCGCAGGCCTGCACGCGGAGCTCGCCGCGGGCGGCGTACTCCCAGAACGGGGCGCCGTCCTCGTCGGGGACGGGCGCCAGCAGGGCGCCGGCGGGGGTCGGGGCGTGGGTCGAGGCGGGCGTCGTGGCGGTCATGGCGGTGTCGCTCCTCTCGTCGGCCGGTCGACCGGCCGTCAGGCGCGCAGCAGGATCGCGGACGTGGGGACGCCCTCGCCCGCGGTCACGAGGCAGGTCCGGGCGTCGGGCACCTGGGCGGTGGAGGTGCCGCGGAGCTGTTTGACGCCCTCGGTGATCAGGTTGAAGCCGTGTACGTACGCCTCGGAGAGGCCGCCGCCTCCCGTGTTGATCGGGAGGCGGCCTCCCGTCTCCAGGGCGCCGCCCTCGGTGAACGCGCCGCCCTCGCCGCGCCCGCAGAAGCCGTAGCCCTCCAGGGAGAGGGGGACGAGCGGGGTGAAGGCGTCGTAGATCTGGGCGACGTCGACGTCCTGAGGGCCGAAGTCGGCCCTTTTCCACAGGTGGCGGGCGGCCGTCCAGGCGGGGCCGGACAGCGGGTCGTCGTTCCAGTAGTTGACCATGCCGTGGTGCTGGGAGGGCAGGCCCTGCGCGGCTGCGTGGACGTGGACGGGCCGGTGGCGGCAGTCGCGGGCGCGGGCGGCGGAGACGACGACGCAGGCGAGGGCGCCGTCGGTCTCCAGGCAGTTGTCGAAGAGGCACAGCGGCTCGCTGATCATGCGGGAGGTCATGTACATCTCGCGGGTCAGCGGCCGCTCGTACATGATCGCGGCGGGGTTCTCGTTGGCCCGGTTGCGGCAGGCCATGGCCACGTTGAAGAAGTGGTCGCGGGTGGCGCCGTACTCGTGCATGTAGCGGCGGGCCAGCATGGCGATCTCGTCGGCGGGGCGCAGCAGCCCGAAGGGGCGCGTCCACTGCCCGGGCGTGGGGAGTTGGGCGGCCGTGTTCGTCCAGGGGCGGGGGCCGGAGCCGCGCTTGCGGGAGCGCCAGGCGACGCCGACGCCCGCCTGGCCGGTGGCGATGGCGGCTGCGAGGTGGCCGACGGTGGCGCAGGAGCCGCCGCCGCCGTAGCCGACCTTGGAGAAGAAGGTGGCGTCGCCCGCGCCGATGGCCTTGGCGACCTCGACCTCGTCGGTCTCCTCCATGGTGTAGGAGGCGAACGCGTCGACCTCGCCGGGCGCGATGCCGGCGTCGTCGAGGGCGGCGAGGATCGCCCGGCAGGCCAGCTCCTTCTCGGACTGGGGGAGGCGTCTGGCGAAGGGCGTCTGGCCGATGCCGACGATCGCCGTAGCGTCCTTGAGGGTTGCCGCCATCGCCGCCTCCGGGGGACGTCGCCAGTGCTGACAGCCGCGAAGGGTACAGCTAATCTGACGAACAGTCAGCTACGGGTGTGGCGGGGAGGCGGACGATGGACCGGCGCGCAGGCAGCACCGACCGCGGGCACACGCACGGCGGCACGGCACCCGGGGGGACGCAGCGAGGCGGTGCGCCCGCGCCCGGGCCCCGGCCGGCGGACGCCCCCGCCGACGAACGCGTCCGCGGCGACCTCCGCTGGGGCACCATCGCCGGGCTCGTCCGCGACGCCGCCGCCCGCCACGCCGACCGCGAGGCCGTCGCCGACGGCCGTACCCGCCTCACCTACCGGGCCCTCGGCGAACGCGTCGAACGCGCCGCGGCCGCCGCGGTCGCCGCGGGGATCCGCCCCGGCGACCGCGTCGCCGTCTGGGCGCCCAACACCCCCGACTGGATCACCTGCGCCCTCGGCGCCGTCTGCGCGGGCGCCGTCCTCGTCCCCCTGAACACCCGTTTCAAGGGCGCAGAGGCCGCCTACGTCCTCGACCGCAGCCGGGCCAGGCTCCTCTTCGTCACCGGCACCTTCCTCGGCACCTCCTACGTGGCCTCCCTGCGCCGCGCCGCGGCCGAACGCCACGACCCCGCCCACCCGCCGGCGGCCGCCCGCGGCCGCGGCCCGCTGCCCGGGCTCCCGCACCTCGAACACGTCGTCGTCCTCGGCGACGACGCCCCGCAGGACTTCCGCACCTGGAAGGACTTCCTCGCCGCCGGCGACACCGTTCCCGCCGCAGAGGTCCGCCGCCGCGCCGACGCCATCCGACCCGACGCCCCCTCCGACATCGTCTTCACCTCCGGCACCACCGGAAGCCCGAAGGGCGCCGTCACCACCCACGCCCAGTCCCTGCGCTGCTACGAGCTGTGGAGCGAGCTCGCCGGACTCCGCGCCGGCGACCGCTACCTGATCGTCAACCCGTTCTTCCACACCTTCGGCTACAAGGCCGGCATCCTCGCCTGCCTCATGCGCGGCGCCACCATGGTCCCCCAGCCCGTCTCCGACACCGGCACCGTCCTCGCCAACATCGCCGCCGAACGCATCTCCGTCCTCCCCGGCCCGCCCAC
>NZ_RPSE01000225.1:0-9997 GCF_003949955.1 Streptomyces sp. WAC05292 | reverse complement strand
CCGTACGCCGGGGCGCCGTACGCCGACGGCGGCGGGGCGGGCTGGCCGCCCCCGACGACGGCGTCGATCTTCCAGTTGACCTGGAACTGCTCGGCCAGGACGGCCTTGAGCACGTCCTCGCTGCCGCTGCTCGCGAAGTTGTCGCGGGCTCCGGCGTTGGGGAAGCCGAGCTGGAGGGTGGTTCCGTCGAAGCCGGTGACCTGGGCGTTCTGGCTGAGCAGGATCCAGGTGAAGCGGCGGCGGTTCTTGACGGCGTCGAGGATGCCGGGCCACATCGCCTGCACCTGCCCGGCGCCCGCCGCCATGCCCGGCGCGGGCTGCGCGGCCGGAGCCGCCGCGGCGGCAGGGGCGGGAGCGGCGGGGGCCGCCGGTGCCGGAGCGGAGGGAGCGGGAGCCCCCTGGCCGGGCGCGGCGGCGGTGGGCCAGGCGCCGCGCACCCCGGAACCGGGCTTGGCCGCCCCGGGCCACGCCCCCGGCGCCGCGGGAGCCTCCGCCGCGGGCGCGGCGGTCTGGGCGGCCGGCGCGGCGGGCTGGGCCGGCGGTGCCGCCACCGGTGCCATGGCGTGCGCCTCGGGACCGGGCGAGTAGCCCATGGCGGGCTGCGGCGCCGCGGGCTGCACGACCGGCGGCTGCGGCGCGGCCGCCACGGGCGGGGGCACGGGCACGGCGGGGGGCGCCCCGAGCGCCGCGGCCCCCGCCATGACGGCACCGCCCCGCTCCAGCCGCTCCAGGCGGGCCTGGAAGGACCGCTCGTCGTCGAACGCGGCGGGCAGCAGCACCCGCGCACAGATCAGCTCCAGCTGGAGCCGCGGCGCGGTGGCGCCCCGCATCTCGGTCAGACCGGTGTTGACCAGGTCGGCGGCGCGGCTGAGCTCGGCCGCGCCGAAGACGGAGGCCTGCGCCTGCATCCGCTCCAGCACGTCGGCGGGGGCGTCGATCAGCCCCTTCTCCGCGGCGTCGGGCACGGCGGCGAGGATCACGAGGTCGCGCAACCGCTCCAGCAGGTCGGCGACGAACCGGCGCGGGTCGTTCCCGCCCTCGACGACGCGGTCGACGACCTCGAACGCGGCGGCCCCGTCCCCCGCGGCGAACGCGTCCACGACGGAGTCCAGCAGCGACCCGTCCGTGTAGCCGAGCAGCGACGTCGCCATGGCGTACGTCACACCCTCGTCGCCGGCGCCCGCGAGCAGCTGGTCCATGACGGACATCGAATCGCGCACGGAGCCCGCGCCGGCCCGCACCACGAGCGGCAGCACGCCGTCCTCGACCTTGGCGCCCTCGCGGCCGCAGACCTCGCCCAGGTAGTCCCGCAGCGTCCCGGGCGGCACGAGCCGGAAGGGGTAGTGGTGCGTCCGCGACCGGATCGTCCCGATGACCTTCTCGGGCTCGGTGGTCGCGAAGATGAACTTCAGGTGCTCCGGAGGCTCCTCGACCACCTTCAGCAGGGCGTTGAAGCCCGCCGAGGTGACCATGTGCGCCTCGTCGATGATGTAGATCTTGTAGCGGCTGGAAGCCGGCCCGAAGAACGCCTTCTCCCGCAGGTCACGGGCGTCGTCGACACCGCCGTGCGAGGCGGCGTCGATCTCGATCACGTCGATCGACCCCGGCCCGTTGCGCGCGAGGTCCCGGCAGGACTGGCACTCCCCGCACGGATCGGGAGTGGGACCCTGCTCACAGTTCAGGCACCGGGCCAGGATCCGCGCACTGGTGGTCTTGCCACAGCCGCGGGGCCCGCTGAACAGGTACGCGTGGTTGACCCGGTTGTTCCGCAGGGCCTGCATCAGCGGAGCGGTGACATGCTCCTGGCCGATGACCTCGGCGAACGACTCGGGGCGGTAGCGGCGGTACAGCGCAAGGGACGACACGTCTACGAGGTTATCCGGGCCCGCCGACAAACAGCCCCGCCGCACATCCGGCGGCCCACGACCCGCCCGCCCCGTCCGGGAACGCAAACGCCCCCCACGCACCCGCCAGAGCCCACTTACCCTTGCTGCCTTCCGGCCCTGGGGGAGTTGGGTGAGATAGCGCCACGTGAGGGGCTTCCCCCACCCTAGCGGATGGAGGGCCCGGGTATCGAGTTCGCTAGCACCCCTCAACGTCTTGTATTGTTCGTCGCGGAGGATTCGCCTAGAGGCCTAGGGCGCACGCTTGGAAAGCGTGTTGGGGGCAACCCCTCACGAGTTCGAATCTCGTATCCTCCGCAGCCGCCTGAAAGGGCGAGACGAAGACCCCGACCGCACAGCGGCCGGGGTCTTCGTCGTTCGCTGCTCCGCACAAGCCGCTCCCCCTGCTCCACGCCCGAGGGCCGTGGCCCGTCAGGCCGTGGCCAGGGCCACCTCCGTGGCCTTGATCAGGGCCACCACGTGGGAGCCGGGTGCCAGGGACAGCGCCTCGACGGCGTCGCGGGTGATCGCCGCGGTCAGTTCGCCGTCGTTCACCACGATGCGCACGGACGCCATGGCCCCGCCCTCGGTGATGCCGGCGACCGTGCCGGAGATCTGGTTCCGGATGCTGATGCCCTCGACGGCGCCCGCCGCCAGCGCCACGTCGGTGGCCTTGACCAGGGCGGTCACCGCCGAGCCGGGGCTGAGGTCGAGTTCCCGGGCGGCGTCGCTCGTGATGGCCGCGACGATGTCCGCGCCGCCCTCCAGCCTGATCCCCACCGTCGTCATCACCTCGCCGCCGACGACCGCCGTCACCCGGCCGACCAGCCGGTTCCGGATGCTCAGGTGCACCGCTACACGTCCGTCATGGCGGGCATGCCGCCCTGGGTGGTCGAGGTGTCGATGACCGCGAACGCCGCGCCCTGCTGGTCGGCGAGCGCCGCGAACCGCCCGAAGGGGCTGTCCATGGGCCCGAAGTGCAGCCTGCCGCCCAGCCTCTGCGCCTTCGCCACGGCCTCGTCGCAGTCCGGGACCGAGAAGTACAGCTGCACCCACGGCGGGACCTCCGGCGGGAAGTCCCCGCCCATCGCCATCCGGCCGAGCACCGGGTGCTCGGGCCCGCCCGCGCTGTAGACCCGGAAGTCCATCCCCTCCTCCTCGGGGCTGCCGTCGGGGTGCATCTGCTGGGCGCTGTACGGGAAGACCCGCGGGAAGAAGGCGTCGGCCCGCTCCGGGTCGCGGGTGAAGACCTCGGCCCACGTGTAGGAGCCCGGCTCGCCCATCTTCTCGAAGCCGCGGTGCTCGTCCGGCTGCCAGACGCCGAAGACCGCGCCGCCGGGCTCCTTCGCGATGAGCATGGTGCCGTACGTGCCGATCTGCATCGGGCCCATCATCACCTCGCCGCCCGCCGCCCTGATCTTCTCCGCGGTGGCCGCCGCGTCGGGCGAGGCGAAGTAGAGGCACCACTGCGACGGGGCCTCGGTGCCGGGCATCGGGGGGACGACGGCGGCGACCGCCTTGCCGTCGGAGTACGCCTGCGTGTAGTTGCCGTACTCGCTCGCCGCCTCGCCGAAGGTCCAGCCCAGCACCTCCCCGTAGAAGGCCTTCGCCGCCTCGACGTCCTTGAACATCGCGTCCGCCCAGCAGGGCGCGCCCTCGGAGAACTCCGCCATGGTCGATCGACTCCTGTGTCGTGGGCTCCGTCCGGTGTTCCACGCTAGGCGCGCGGTGCGCCGCCCGCGCGCGGAGCGCGGCCGCGCGAGAGGCTGGAGCCATGGACATCACCCTGCGCCTGTCCCAGCACCCGGAGGCCGACGAGCTGCTCGGACGCAGCCCGCTCGCCGCGCTCGTGGGGATGCTGCTGGACCAGCAGGTGCCGATGGAGTGGGCGTTCGCCGGGCCGTACACGATCGCGCAGCGGCTCGGCGCGGACGACCTCGACGCCCATGCCATCGCCGCCTGCGATCCGGAGGAGTTCGCCGCGCTGCTGGCGCGGAAGCCGGCCGTCCACCGCTATCCGGGGTCGATGGCGAAGCGTGTGCAGCAGCTGTGCGCGTACCTGGTCGAGCACTACGACGGGGACGCGGCGGCGCTGTGGGACGGCGTCGCGACCGGCGCGGAGCTGCTGGAGCGGCTGAAGGCGCTGCCGGGCTTCGGGGAGCAGAAGGCGCAGATCTTCCTGGCGCTGCTGGGCAAGCGGCTCGGCGTACGGCCGGAGGGCTGGCGGGAGGCCGCCGGCGGCTACGGGGAGGCGGACGTCTACCGCTCGGCGGCGGACATCACCGGCCCGGAGTCGCTGGCCCGGGTGCGGGCGCACAAGCAGGAGCTGAAGGCCGCGGCCAAGGCCGCCAAGGCGGCCAGGGCGCCCGGCGGCTGACCCGCCGCCACCCCGCGCTACACCGGGGCCGGGACCGGGCGGCGCCGCAGGGCGGCTGCGTACACCTCGTCCGCGTGCAGCCGCCGCAGCTCCTCCGACAGCAGCTCGGCCGTGCTGCGGATCTTCAGGGCGGCGGTGCGGTCCGGGCTGTCCGGCAGGCGCAGCGTGGCCAGCGCCCCGTCGGGCCGGTCCACGCGGATGTCGCCCTCGGGGGTCCCCAGCCGCACCCCGGTGATGACCGGCCCGCCGGTGGCGATCCGCTCCACCGGGACGCCGAGCCGGTCCTCCAGCCACCGCGCGAGGAGCTCCGCGCTCGGGTTCCCGGCCTCGCTCTCCACGGCCGCGCCGGTCACGGGCAGCGGCTTCTGGTCCAGCGCGGCGGCGAGCAGCGCCCGCCAGGGGGTCAGCCGGGTCCAGGCCAGGTCGGTGTCCCCGGGGGCGTACGCGGCCCCCTGCGCGGCCAGCGCGGCCACCGGGTCGGCGGCCGTCTCGGAGTCCGTGATCCGGCGCTGCGCCAGCGCGCCCAGCGGGTCGCGGGCCGGGTCGGCCGGGGCGTCGGCGGGCCACCAGGCCACGACGGGGGCGTCGGGGACGAGGAGCGGCAGGACCACGGAGCCGGCCTGTTCGGTGAGCGCCCCGTGCAGCCGCAGCACGACGATCTCGCCGGTCCCGGCGTCCGAGCCGACCCGCAGCTCGGCGTCGAGCCGGGTCTGGCGGAGCCGGTGCGGGCCGCGCGAGGAGCGCTTGACCACCGCGATGATGCGGCAGGGGTGCTCCCGGGAGGCCTCCGTGGCCGCGCGGATCGCGTCGTAGGCGTTCTCCTCATCGGTGGCGATGACGAGGGTCAGGACCAGGCCCATGGCGGGGCTTCCGATGGCGCGCCGGGCTTCGAGCAGGGCCCGGTCGACCTTGCTGGACGTGGTGTCGGTGAGTTCGGTCCGCATGGGTCGAGTGTGGCAGCGGGGGCGGCCGATGCGTCACCCGGCGAAGCGCCCATCCGTCACCTGCGGCGCCGGGCGGTCCCGAAGAGGGAGCGGGAGATCTCCCGGCCCAGCTGGGTGCCGACCGAACGGGCCAGCGAGCGGAAGATTCCGCTCCCCAAAACCTGCTGCACCGGCGACGGCTTCTCCGCGGTCCGGCGGGGCTCATGCGGACGCGCAGTCTCCGTCTCCGCTTCCGCCCGCGAGGCTTCCGCCCGCGCCGCCTCGGCCTCCGCCGCCGCCTCCGCGGCGGCCTGCTCCGCGGTGATCTTCTCGTACGCCGACTCGCGGTCCACCGGCTGCCCGTAGCGCGCGTGCAGCGGCGAGGCGTGCACCGCCCGGTCCAGCGCCTCCGCCCCGACCGGCGCCATCAGCGACTGCGGGGCCCGCAGCCGGGTCGCCGCGACCGGCGTCGGGACGCCCTTCTCGTCGAGCACGGTGACGACGGCCTCGCCGGTCCCGAGCCCCGTCAGGAGCTCCTCCAGGTCGTACTCCGAACGGGGGTAGGTCTGCACGGCGGCCTTGAGCGCCTTGGCGTCGTCCGGGGTGAACGCGCGCAGCGCGTGCTGCACCCGGTTGCCGAGCTGGGCCAGCACGTCCCCCGGCACGTCCTTGGGGGTCTGCGTCACGAAGAAGACGCCGACGCCCTTGGAGCGGATGAGCCGGACCGTCCGGGTGACGGCCTCCAGGAAGGCCTTCGAGGCACCGTCGAAGAGCAGGTGCGCCTCGTCGAAGAAGAACACGAGCTTCGGCTTGTCGAGGTCGCCCGCCTCGGGCAGGGCCGCGAACAGGTCGGCCAGCAGCCACATCAGGAAGGTGGAGAACAGCTGCGGCCGGTCCTGCACGGCCGGGAGCTCCAGCAGGGAGACGACGCCGCGGCCGTCGGGCGCCGTCCGCAGCAGATCGGCGGTGTCGAACTCGGGCTCGCCGAAGAACACGCCTGCGCCCTGCTGCTCGAACGCGGTGAGGGCGCGCAGGACCACCCCGGCCGTCGCCGCGGAGATGCCGCCGATGTCCTTCAGCTCGGCCTTGCCGCGGTCCGACACGAGGAACGCGACGACGGCCCGCAGGTCCTTCAGGTCGTACAGCTCCAGGCCCTTGGCGTCGGCGTAGTGGAAGACCAGGCCGAGCGACTGCTCCTGGGTGCGGTTGAGCCCGAGCACCTTCGACATCAGGACCGGCCCGAAGTCCGTCACCGTGGCGCGCACCGGGACGCCCGGCCCGATGCCGCCGAGCGAGAGGAATTCGGCGGGGCAGCCGGCCGGCTGCCAGTCCTGGCCGACCTCGCGGGCGCGCTCGGCCGTCTTCGGGTGCGGTTCGCCCGGGGCCGCGATGCCGGAGACGTCCCCCTTGACGTCGGCGAGGAACACCGGGACGCCGCTCGCGGACAGCTGTTCGGCGATGAGCTGGAGGGTCTTCGTCTTGCCGGTCCCCGTCGCGCCGGCGATCAGGCCGTGGCGGTTGAGGACCGCGAGCGGGACGCGGACGCCCCGGTCCGGCAGGCAGGCGCCGTCCCACAGGAGCGCGCCCAGTTCCAGGGCCGGGCCGGTGAAGGAGTACCCGGCGGCGATCCGGTCGGCCGGCGACGCTTGCGGAGCGGTGCTCTCACTCATACGACCCTCCCGTTTTGATGCTGTATGCCACTTTTGCACCGCCGGTGTGAGGCTGCGCCCGCAGGCGCGGGCCCGGTAGGCTTTCCGTGTGATCTTCAAGCGCATCGGAAACGGGCGGCCGTACCCCGACCACGGCAGGGAAACCACCCGGCAGTGGGCGGATGTCGCCCCGCGCCCGGTCCGGCTCGACCAGTTGGTGACGACCAAGGGGCAGCTGGACCTCGAGACGCTGCTCGCCGAGGACTCGACCTTCTACGGGGACCTCTTCGCCCACGTCGTGAAGTGGCAGGGCGACCTGTACCTGGAGGACGGCCTGCACCGCGCGGTCCGCGCGGCCCTCCAGCAGCGCCAGGTCCTGCACGCGCGCGTCCTCGAAATGGACTGACGGCGGGCCCGGCCACCGCACCGGGCGGCCCTCCGCGACAGCCGCGGCGGCCCGTCGCGCCCCCGCCCGCCTCCCGCTTGATGCGAATTGCGCCTTTCGGGTCGGTCTTGCCCTATCAACAGATCATTTGGTGGGCAAGCTCTCCGCCCGGTATTACGCTGCGCCCATGAGCATGCTCACTCCCCCCGGCATGGGCGGAAAGTACCGCGTCACGGGAGCGGCCTACCCCCGCCTGAGCCGGCGACCGCGCCGCCGCCGGATCGTGTTCGCCGTACTCGGCGCGGTCCTCGGGGCCGCCCTGCTCGGCTACGGATCCCTGCAGCTCATCCAGGTGTTCCGCGGAGAGGGCGGCGGCGACGCACGGCGCGCCGCCGCCGGCGGGAAGTGCCCCGACAAGGGCAGCGGGGCGGCCTCGGCCGCGCCGGCCAGCGCCCCCGCGGTGGTCCTGCCGCAGCCCGCCGACATCACCGTCAACGTCTACAACGCCACCCAGCGCGCGGGCCTGGCCAAGGCGGTCGGGGACGAGCTGAAGGCGCGCGGGTTCACGGTCGGCCAGGTCGGCAACGCCCCCGCCGACTTCGACAAGAAGGTCCCCGGGACGGGGATACTGCTCGGCTCGCCGAAGACCGACAAGGCGGCCTACTCCGTCCTCGGCACGCAGCTCGCGGGCGACACCCTGCAGAGCGACGCCCGCGAGGGCGCCGACATCGACCTGATCCTCGGCGACGCTTTCACGGAGCTGAGCCCGAAGGCGACCGCGGAGCAGGAGCTGGCGCTGCTGGCCCACCCCAAGCCGGCGGCCGCACCGGCCTGCTGACCCGCCGGCGGCAGGCGTCGGCGTCCGCGGCAGGCGCCTGCGGCAGGCGTGGCACCTGCCGCAGGCCGGAAGCCGGAAAGCCCCGGCGCCGCGAGGCACCGGGGCCGGGAGATCCCCTACTCGGCCGAGCCGTACATGCGGTCGCCCGCGTCGCCGAGCCCCGGCACGATGTAGCCGTGCTCGTTGAGCCGCTCGTCCACCGCGGCCGTCACGACCGTCACCGGCGTGCCCGCGAGCTCGCGCTCCATGACCTCGACGCCCTCCGGCGCGGCCAGGAGCACCACGGCCGTCACGTCGTCCGCGCCGCGCTTGATCAGCTCCTGGATGGCCGCGACCAGCGTGCCGCCCGTCGCCAGCATGGGGTCGACCACGTACACCTGGCGCCCGGAGAGGTCCTCCGGCATGCGCGTCGCGTACGTGGAGGCCTCCAGGGTCTCCTCGTTGCGGACCATGCCCAGGAAGCCCACCTCGGCCGTCGGCAGCAGCCGCACCATGCCGTCGAGCATGCCGAGGCCGGCGCGCAGGATCGGCACGACCAGCGGACGCGGGTGCGACAGCTTCACGCCCGTGGTCGGGGCGACCGGCGTCTCGATGTCGGACTGCTCGGTGCGGACGTCCCGGGTGGCCTCGTAGGCGAGGAGGGTCACCAGCTCGTCGGCGAGCCGGCGGAAGGTGGGGGAGTCGGTGCGCTTGTCGCGCAGGGTGGTCAGTTTGTGCGCCACCAGGGGGTGATCGACGACCTGCAAACGCACAGCATCCTCCAAGGCTCAAGAGTCGGGTTTCGACCTGCGACCAGCAAAAACGGCCGCACGTTTTCGCGACCCACACCCAAAAGGCTACGCGGTGTGCGCACCCCCGTGCGCCCGGGCGCCCGCCCGGGCGGGTGTGCGCGCCCCGCCCGGCGCCTGCGGATGCGGCCCGGCCGGGCGCCCAGCACGCTGGTCACGTGACCAATGCACCGGTGATCGCGGCCGTCGACGGATCCGAGCACAGCCTGCGCGCCCTCGAATGGGCGTGCGCCGCGGCCGTGCGGCACGGCACCGGACTCGTCGTCGCCCACGTGCTGCCCGACAGCGCCCAGCTGTACGTCGCCCGCCGGTCCTCCCTCGCCGACCCGGGCGCCCCCGCGGCATGGGAGGACCCGGTCGCGGAGCGGATCCGCGCCCTGCTCGCGGAGGCCCCCGGCGCCCCGGAGGACATCCGCTACGAGTCGCTGACCGGCTCCGTCCCGGAGGCCCTGCGGGTGATCGGCTCGGGCGCGCGGATGCTGGTGATGGGCTCGCGCGGGCGCGGCGGCTTCGCGGCCCTGCTGCTGGGATCGAACAGCAGGGCCGTCTCCGGCACGGCCCCCTGCCCGGTCGTCGTCGTCCCGCACGAGGCGCGCGACGCAGCCGCCGGCGACACGGCCGGCCCCTCCGCCGGCCGGGTGGTCCTCGGGCTGCACGTCGACGAGACCCCGGACGACGTCATCGCCTTCGCCTTCGCCGAGGCGGCCTCGCGCGGCACGGACCTCCAGGTCCTCTCGGCGTACGCCGTCCCGCCGTCACCCGTGGTGGTGGCGGACACCCCCTTCACGGTGCTCACCCCGGAGGGTCTCGCGGACGGCACCGACACCGCGCCCGCCGAACGCGACATGCTGGCCGCCCAGAGCCGGCGCCTGGCCCCGCACCGCGAGCGCGCACCGGACACCACCGTCGTGCAGGCCGCCGTACCCGGCGACGCGGCGGGCGGCCTCGTCGCGGCATCCCGGTCCGCGGCCCTCGTCGTGGTGGGCCGCCACCACCCGAGGCGCAGCCTCCGCGGCCTCGCCGTCGGCTCCGTCGCACACGCCGTACTGCACCACGCGCACGGCCCCGTGGCCGTCGTCCCGGCCCTCTCGGACGACGCCTGACCTGCGCGGGGGTGGCGTCAAGAGGCCCGGCGGGGGGAAGGTGGGTGCGGA